>SCSO01000297.1 GCA_004297865.1 Legionella sp. | reverse complement strand
GTTTAAAATCTGGGTTGTCAATTTAAACAATTTAGCTCTGAAAAAATGGGGTATTACCAACAGATTTGATTGATAATCAATCGAGTCTGAACCCATTGATTTATGCAATGCTAGGAATATAGGTCATATTATGGAATAATTATTAACCAAATTAAGTAAAAATATGTTTATGTATATGAAAATAAAAGTAATTTTTTTAGCTTGTGCTATTATTTTTCCTGTTTCTTTATATGCTAGTTCTGCAACTTGCCCTTTATTAAGTGGAATCAATGTGCACACTACAAAGCGAATTTTGAATATTTGTAAAAATGGCACAGTCGTTAAGACCTTTAAAGTCGCTTTAGGGTACAAAGGGATTGGTAAAAAGCAAGCAGGGGATAATAAGACCCCGATTGGTCTATATAACTTGGCTCACCCACGAAAATCTAGTCAATTTAGTGTCTTTATTCCAATTCTCTATCCTACCTCAAAGCAAAGAGCTGCAGGGTATACGGGTAGGGATGTAGGAATACACGGGCCAACTCAGGCATCTAGTTGGTTAAATTGGGTAAATAACCTACCTAACTCAACCCGTGGATGTATTGCTGTAGGCAAAAATAACTATATTGAATATGTGGCTAATTGGGTGAAAGCTAATCCTGGGACTAAGGTTTTAATTATTTAGACCGCAGGGATGGTTTTAAGCGTTTTTAAAACAACCCTAGGCTAAACTCCATTGCTTTCGTCAGGCCTGAATTTAATTACCCTCATCCGCCCTCTGGGCACCTTCTCCCTTGAAGGGAGAAGGGAGATCTAGAGTACAAAAAATTTGTGGGGATACCTCAGAGTCTGATCCCATTGATTTTAAGTTTTTGTGTTCAAATAATGTATAATTTGTTAAAATTACTGATCGGTCGAGTTGTAGGCGTAACTAGTGTTAATTTTAGAACGTATAAAAAATGATGCTGCCCTTTTAAGAGGGCTTTTTGCTAATCCCCAGGTAATAAATGGTCCTTTAATGAATCGCGGTGTTGCATTGAGTGGTAAATACCTGGAGGATCACCTTGATAATTACGGTCATCTTTATGCCAATGAATTGGAACGTCTAGAGTTAATCATAGAAACGGGAATTATTCCTCCCGTATATTATTCCCTCGTCAATGAGCAAAATTACTATTCTACTGAAAGCGAATTAAAAAATAACACCGCACTTTTAAAACCAGCAGCTCATACATTTTTTGCCTTAAAGCATTCCAGAAAGAAAAACTCAGGGCTTAAGAATTCGCGTTTTACAGTGTTAGCAGATGATTTTCATCCTGTACTTAGCTTTTTTATAGAAAATAATCCCAAGAAGGAATACCCCTGTGGAGGATTTTCCTTAAAAGTTAAAAAGGGCTTCATTGAAGACAGTGGGGTTGCGCCTAAATACGCAGTTAAAGTGTATCGCGATAATAAGTTTGGTGGTAATGACATAAATCGTATGAGGGCAGCAATGCGAGCCGCGTATTGTTATCAACAATTGGGATACACCGGTGTGTCTTTTAGAACGAATAAAAAACAATATCTGGTTACGGATTGGTTGAAAGGGGTGAATTTAGAGGAAGCGGATCAGGCAAAGGTACAAAGCATACCTATACCTCAGCGTATCGTAATGGCGATTGCTTTAATTAAAGAATTGAATATTTTGCATAAATTGGGCTTGATACATGGTGATATAAAACCAGGTAACGTTATGATTAATTATGATCAACTTGGTTTTGTTGATTTGGATTCAGTAAGACGGAAAAATGAACGACCAAAGCATGACTTGATCCCCATGTATACTTCTCGCTTTGTCCCACCTGCTTTTATGCGTTGTAAATCAGAGGATCTCTATAAACAATTTAATGAACAAAGTGACATCTATGCCCTGGGATTAACTTTGGTTTATTTATTTCAAGAGATCTTTGTTCCTGAGCCAATGGATAATAACGTTAAAATAGATGCTGATGGGGTATTTCGAATCAGAAAGGTGAAGAGCTTTAGATTATATGAGCAGAAGCAGAGTGAGCAGCATCCTGGTTTAAGGGATTTGTTACGGCGTATGATTCTTCAAACATCAGAAACACCTTTGACCACTGAAAAGTTGCTCCTGGATATTAAACAGATTTTGTCGAGTTATCCGGGTTATGAGAAATTTTTAGCTTTGGAAAGACCTGTCGGTTTAAAAGTGGACTATAAACCAGAAATGAGTGCGCAAGCATTTAAGAATATAGAGATTGAGCTTCTAGGTTATCATCAGCGAGTTGATGATGTGACTAGGGTTTTTGGTAGATAAATGATGATGTCAGTGGACGCGAGTATGAAAGTCTGAAGATAATAGGTGAGGAATAAACGGCTTTCGACACCAAGCCAAATTTTGTAGAGTTTTATATGTTTTTTTTAAATCGATTTTTACCTGTATTTTTGCTTTCCTTTGTCTGTTCTGGAAGCCTTTTTGCTTTCTGTGATCAAAACACAGATATCGGCATTCAAAAAATTATAGATACCGCTAGAATTCA
>SCSO01000296.1 GCA_004297865.1 Legionella sp. | reverse complement strand
AATTAATGCCATTGCCAATCGAAAATGGTTAGGGCCGCGTGGCAAACCAGAACCCCTGTTAACTGAAACCGAAAAACAGCATTTACAAATTCAACGCGGAACTTTATCCCAGGAAGAAAGGCAAATCATTAATAATCATGTCAGCGTGACCATTAAAATGCTGGAATCATTACCTTACCCTAAGGGTTTAAAAAATGTGCCTCTCCTTGCGGGTTGTCATCATGAAAAAATCAATGGAACAGGCTACCCTAGGGGTTTGACCAAAGATCAAATGCCTATGCAAGCCCGCATGATTGCTATAGCGGATGTCTTTGAAGCTCTAACCGCAGAGGATCGTCCTTATAAAAAAAGCATGCCCCTATCACAAACCCTCACTATTTTGGGGAAAATGAAGGTCGATGGTCATATTGATCCCGATTTATTTGACGTCTTTATGGATGCGAAAATCTATTTGAAATATGGCGAAAAACATTTAAAGAAAGACACCCTAGACTTAGTGGATCTTAATAAAATTCCTGGTTATCACCCCTTGTAAACTCTCGACCTTCAATTGACGTAGAGGGCTATAATAAGCTATTGTTTATCTTTGGTTTTAAGAGCTAACGGGCTATGGATAGATTACATAAAGACCTTATCGATACAATACAATCCAATCAAGACGACATGATAGCCCAGCTGCATGAGTTCTGTGAAATTAACTCAGGAACAGATAATCTTTCCGGGCTTTCCTTAATGAGCGAAGCCCTACAAAAAGCCTATAAACCTCTTGCTGATACCCTGGAAATAAAAAAATCCCCCCCTTTATCAATCATCAATATGAGCGGTAATACTACCACTCAAAACTGTGGTGATGCACTACTAATCCGCAAGCGTCCGCACCTAAAGAAACGTATTCTTTTAAGCGGCCATATGGATACAGTTTATTCAGCAACTAATCCCTTTCAAAAGTTAAATTACATCAATGACAATTGTATTAATGGTCCTGGTGTAGCTGATATGAAGGGTGGCTTAATTATCATGTTACATGCGCTTACCGCCTTCGAGCAAAGTGCCACAGCCAATGAACTAGGTTGGGATGTGCTTATCAATGCCGATGAAGAAATAGGCTCGCCTACATCCAGTATTCTTTTTGATGAGCTTGCCCCTAATTATTCAGTAGGTTTAGTATACGAACCCGCAATGACTGCTAGCGGAACTTTAGCAAAAAATCGTAAAGGCAGTGGCAAACTTACGTTGATTGCTACCGGAAAAGCAGCGCATGCTGGACGTGCTTTTGATGAAGGACGAAATGCTATTTGTTATCTTGCAGAAGCGGTTACTAAAATTCATGCACTAAATGGCCAACGTGAAGGTGTGACTATCAATGTAGGTCGCATAGCCGGTGGTGAGGCGCTCAATGTAGTTCCCGATAAAGCCGTGGCCCAACTCGATATTCGTATCAGTTTGCCAGAAGATGAATTTTGGGTGCGCAATGCGATTGGGGCCATTCAGCAAGAATTACAACGAGCAGATTATACCCTCAGCGTCCACGGTCATTTTGGCAGACCGGTAAAACGGGTTTGTGCAGGGACTGAACGTCTATTTCAACGCATTCAAAAAGTAGGTCAAGAATTAGGATTAACAATTAATTGGCAAGACAGTGGTGGCTGTTGTGATGGGAATAATCTCGCGCAACACGGCTTAGCAGTGATTGATACTTTAGGTGTGAGAGGCGGCAATATTCATAGCGCAGAGGAATACATATTGCTGGATAGTTTAGCTGAACGTGCTGCACTGAGTGCCTTGCTTTTAGTCGATTTAGCTCAGGGCGGCTTAGAGGACTTCAAAAAATGATGCTATTTCGTAGTGCGAACAGCGCAGATTTAGATGCCATTTTTGATCTAGCGATACAAAGTGGCGTAGGCATGACTACCCTGCCTAAAAATAAAGAATTATTAAAGAAAAGATTAGACTGGTCTACTCAATCCTACCAAAAAAAAATAAGCACCCCCGCTGATGAATATTATTTTTTCGTTTTAGAAGATCTAGATACCCATAAAATCGTTGGCACTTCTGCTTTGGAAGCTAAAACTGGACATGAAACGCCCTTTTATTCATATAAACTTTCTAAACGTACCCGCATGTGTCATTCGCTCAATATACGCAGCGACTATGAAGTATTAAGTTTAGTGAATGATAATCAAGGGCGTTCTGAATTATGCACACTCTTTTTAAATCCTGACTATCGCAAACATAATAATGGTTTATTATTATCTAAAGCACGTTTCCTTTTTTTAGCGCAAAATATTGATCGTTTTGCTCCTATAGTCATTGCTGAGATGCGCGGCATTTCTGATGAAAACGGGCAATCACCTTTTTGGGATAACATCGGCGCGCATTTTTTTCATATGCCTTTCGCAGAAGCCGATCGCTTGACCATTGCCACTAACAAACAATTTATCGCCGATCTTATGCCACGTAATCCTATTTACGTTAAATTACTTTCACAAGAAGCCCAATCGGTGATCGGGAAACCGCATCAAAGCACGGTTCCTGCCATGAATATTTTATTAAATGAGGGCTTTCGTTTTAATAATTATGTGGATATTTTCGATGCAGGCCCTACCATTGAATCGCCTGTAAAAGAAATTAAAACCG
>SCSO01000295.1 GCA_004297865.1 Legionella sp. | reverse complement strand
TCTTCACTTGGAAGCAAATAAAAATAAAACACCTTATACCCTAATATTAAGGACATTTGGTCGTGATTTAGCTAAAACAGTTGCTGAATTGGAAAGAAGAACACCTATTAAATTTATTTCGCATGCACATTTTGATAACGATGGGTATTTAATAATTGGTGATGAAAAAAAGAAATCCCCGGAAGAAATACGAAGTGTTATCAAACCATTTGAACACGGTGCGTGGCAGGATAATTATACACGATGGGAAGCTAGTGAATTTATTGCGGCTGGCAAACTATTTCCTATCGATTTCAATAATGGAAATTTAGTTTCAGTTTTTTGGGATGACAGTATTGGTGAGAAGAATAAAAAAATTGTGACTCTGAAATTAGCTTCTGGAGAAGTAATTACTGATTGTGAGCGATTTGAAAAGGAATTAATTAACATGAAACATCTAGTTTCTGTGGACGCTATAAAGGCTATCAAAGATGGTGATTATTTCATTAACTTGAAAAACTCTGCCTATGATGGGCCTAGTTTAAAAGATTCAAAAGAATTACAAAGTTTAATACAGCCCGCCGTATCAATGGAGGCAGATTCGATTGATTGTAGGGAGACAACAAGCGCAACTACTTCTACTGGCTTTTTTGCTATCGATGCCACTTCTGTCGTGCACGTTAAGAAAGACGGCTCCATTCTAGCATTTAAATAGCCTACCTAAATATTAGCCTCAAATACCTTAAGTGGTTTAGAGGGTCAAGCCTTGCTATTTGCTTCTAAATTTCTAAATTTCTAAATAGCAAAAAGCAAGGCTTGACCCTAGCTACTGAGCTACTAGTTCAGCAAGGGTAAAGGGGAGTTACTGCCTAAGTTAAAAGTCAAATAATTAAACAATTTTTTCTTGACATTGCTTTCATTCAGTTGATAATAGCCGGCTTTGTATAATATTGAAGCGGTGAGGTTTGTAAAAATGCCATTTAACGAAGAAAGTAAACAAAGAGTAATCAATGAGATAAGTCAAAAGGTTATAAGCGGTTTGACATTTACTTTTAATAAACCTGCTATTGCAGTGAATTGTGTTGAATCTTTTACATCGCTTTCTCAAAGAGCTGCCGATTCTATCCGAGCACATTTAGTCGAATCGCTTAACTCTGTAATTTCACTAGTCGTCTTGAACTCTTTACATTTTTCTTCGGCTCAAGAACTGCATCTGTTTGAGTCTGACCTAGTTTATTACATTGCCGGAGAAATGCGGCTTACAGAGCAGATAAATCTTCTGACAGGTGAAGGCTTTTTTAGCGCAGGTCTGATTGATCTTTATTTTCGAAATACAAGAGTTCTGTGTGAGGCATTTTTTTTACCTCCTTTTTTACTTCCTCTTTCTGCAACACGTAATCAGTCAAACAAACCACCATCATTGGATTTTAGAGTAAATGACGTCTTGGAATTCAATTCTAACTTTCGTGAAATCGTATCTAATGGGACTTTACATGCTATTGCGGGTATTGAACGAAGGGCATTAGAAGCAAGAACATTAGCTGCGAGGGCGGCTGCAGTTCAACAAGAAGCCGCAGAACAAGCTGCACAGAGAGAAGCAGCTTTAGCAAGAGATAGAGCCTTAGTGCAAAGAAATGCTCATCAAGTAAAGATTACTCGAGTTGGCGGAATATTCAGAAAAGTAGCTACATATAATACCTCGGATGCATTAGCTCATAACGAAATCAGCCAAGTTGCATCTTCTTCTAATCAGGCCAGTGCAAGTAGCTCATCTTCGAGTCATGTAGTACATAAGGGTTTTTTTAATAATTCTATAAAAATTTCTGATGAGGCTAAAGAGTCAATTCATGAAATTACGAAAGCTGTAGTTGAAGAAATGATTCTCAATTTTGATGCAACTGATGAAGAGGTCGTTAATACCTTAAATTTCCTGCTAGATCGAAAGTCCATGAAAAATTGTCCAGATCATTTACGGTTTGAGCGTATTCAGTTTCTAGCCTTCCATGCTAATGAAGAACAAAATTTGGAATATTATTTGATGAACTCATTGAGAACACACGGTTCTCTCCGGGAAGAGCACAGACCAGCGGCCGATTATTATCTCCGTCAAGAAATAAAAAAATACATTGATGTTCTAACGCCAAATCTAAATGAAGCATTGCGTGCGTAACATTTATTCCGAAGTTATATCCGTTCGATGCAGTAGAGCAAATATTTGAATTGAAGGAAAAAAATGAGATTTACTGAAAGAAATAAACAAAGAGTGATTGAAGGAATTGTGGAAAAAGTTATCGGAGAATTAACATCATTCACTTTGAGCGGACCACAGATATCAATTAATTCTGCTCAAATATACAGTACACTTTCACCAGATGCTATTAATCAAATTCGAACTCATCTCGTTGCATCACTGATTAGCTCAATTGACCTTAGGAAATTTGGTTTATTTATCTTTCCTAATGATGAACAGGTTAGCGAATTTGAAGGTTTTTTGATAGCTTATATTGCAGGCAAAATTACTATTGAAAATAGGGTTTCTCTTGTTACTGGGGAAGGTATTCAATGCACCGGTCTCATTGACCTTTATTTTAAAAATACTAGAATTATTAGTAACTTTGTCTTACCCAGCATTTTAGTACCTGCTTTTGGAACAGCGTCTAGCGCAAACAATCTCCCTAGCTTAGACTTCAGAGTGGAAAACCTTGAAGTATTCAATCTTATGTTTTCTCTAGTTGTATCAGAGGGATCATTGAAAGCAATACAAGGGGTACAATGTAGACAATTAATGAGAGATGGAAACACTCGAGCTTTTTACGAAGCACAAGAAAGGAATCTTCGTGAATCAGAAAACGAATCTTTTTTACGTAGAGCTACTAGGTCTAGAAGAGTTGTTGCTTTATTCAATACTCCAAATAATGTCAATCCTGAAGACCTTAATCAGAGGGGATCCTCTAACAGTGTTAATAAAGAATCAAGCACAACTTCAAGTCCACAAATGTTAAATGGTTTTTTTAATAAATCAAACGATGGTATGGCAGAAGAGGTTAAGAAATCAGTTAGTAAA
>SCSO01000294.1 GCA_004297865.1 Legionella sp. | reverse complement strand
GTCTCAATGCAAAGCTCTATTAGCGGAGTATCTAGCATTAAAGAAAAAGTATTTGTACCTGAACTTCTCGATACCGCAATTAATATGTCTATATTGAGTGCCAAAGATAAAGAAATTGAAATCATAAAAGAATTTGAAAGCTCTCCTTTACTGAACATTGATAAATCAAAATTATTACAAATTTTTATTAACCTCATTCAAAATGCTCGTGATTCAACTCTTGCTAACTCCGATACTCCTTTAAAAGAAATCAAGCTTAGCATCCAAAAAGCTGATGACAACATGTTACAAATTAATATTGAAGATAACGGGATAGGTATTGAGGAAGCTAATTTAAATCGGATCTTTGCCTTCGGATTCACCACTAAAGTCAATGGACATGGTTTTGGTTTACATAGTTCAGCCTTATCCGCTCAAGAAATGGGTGGGGCACTTAAAGCCTATAGTCAAGGTGTTGGTCAAGGGGCGCAATTTGTTTTAACTTTGCCACTTAAAGAAGTTTCTGGATCGAAAGGAGTATTTAATGAGTGATATTCAACTCCGAATTATGATCATTGATGATAATGTGGCAATTCATCAGGACTTTATTAAGGTATTGACCAGCACTAGTGCTACTGATCAAATGCAAGATTTAGATAAAATTCTTTTTGAGGATGAATTGCAAAATGGTTCCGCTAATGATCCGGAAATAAATCATTCATTACCACAATTCATCTTTGATACTGCATCACAAGGAAAAGAAGGGGTTGATAAAATCGCCAAAGCACTAGAAAAAGGCGAACATTATGCCCTGGCTTTCGTAGACATTCGTATGCCACCCGGTTGGGATGGTATTGAAACCATCAAAAGAATGTGGGAGATCGATCCTGATATTCAAGTGGTGATTTGTACGGCCTATTCTGATTATTCCTGGGAAGATACCGTTAAAAAATTGGGTATTGGAGACAATTTCTTAATCTTGAAAAAACCCTTTGATTTGGTTGCAGTAAGACAATTAGCTTGCGCACTCACTAAAAAATGGATTTTAGCTAAAGATTCCAAACACTATACCGAAGTACTACAACAAGCTGTTAAAGACAAAACCGAATCTTTACAACAATCGCTATCTTTATTGCGCTCAACGATTGAGTCCTCCACGGAAGCCATTTTAGTGGTCGATCTTGAAAATAAGATTATCGATTGCAATACCAAATTTCTCTCGATGTGGAGTGTTTCTCCATCCCTTTTAAACACCAAAGATGGTGAACTAGTATTCGAGTATATGTTAAATCAATTAGTGAAACCCAAAATGTTCTCCGATCACATGGATTATCTCCGAGAGAATATTGATAAAGTTTCTAAAGAAATTGTGGATTTAAAAACAGGAACTATTCTCGAATGTTGCTCACAACCACATCGTATGAATGATCAAACGATTGGTCGCGTATGGAGTTTCCGTAATATCACAGAACAAGCTAACCTCGAGAAAAAACTAGAATATCAAGCGTCACATGACATGCTCACTGGCTTACCTAATCGTGTTTTATTGATGGATAGAATTCAGCATGGTATTGATAAAGCGCAAAGAAATAGTCAATTGTTCGCCGTGCTCTTTTTTGATTTGGATCGATTTAAATTAGTTAATGACAGTCTTAGCCATAAAGTCGGTGATGATTTACTAAGATTGGTTGCCAAACGCCTTTCTGGTTTGGTGCGGAAAGAAGACACTATTGCCCGCTTAGGTGGTGATGAATTTGTGATGGTCATTCCTCAACTTCATGAAGACGATGACATCATCGTCTTCGCCAACAAAATTCTTAATTCATTTAAACAATCTTTTAAAATTGCGAAACGAGAAATTATTGTATCCACCAGTATAGGAATTAGCCTCTACCCCAACGATGGAACAACTGTTAACAAATTGCTGAAAAATGCTGACTTAGCCATGTATCAAGCAAAAGAAAGGGGTGGAAACCAATTTCAATTCCATACCAATCATTTGAATGCGCAAGCCAGTAAACGCTTTAAAGTAGAAAGTGAGTTACGCAAGGCTATCGAAAATGAAGAGTTTGTTTTACTCTATCAGCCACAATTTGATATGGATAATAAAAGCCTTTTGTCAGCTGAAGCATTGATTCGTTGGGAGCATCCAGAAAAAGGTCTGTTATTACCTCTCGATTTTATCCCTATCGCAGAGGAGTCAGGATTAATTGTTCCTATTGGTGAATGGGTGATACGCGAATCGTGTCGCCAAATTAATGACTGGATGGCAAGGAAGTTGCCTTTGATTCGTATCGCTGTTAACGTTGCCACCCAACAACTAAAACAGCCTAATTTTGATCAAGTGGTAAAAGGTATCCTCGAAGAGTTTGGGGTTGACCCCCAATATTTGGAAATGGAAATTACCGAAAACGTCATTATTATGCACCATGAAATTATTCAAATGATTAATAAATTAAAAGAAGTGGGTGTGAAAATCGTATTGGATGATTTTGGTACGGGTAACTCAAGTCTCAATTATTTACGGCAAATTAATATTGACCGTTTAAAAATCGATCAAAGCTTTGTGCAAAACATTTCAACCTCGCGTTCAGATGAAGTCATCATTGAGGCTATTATTTCTATGGGTAGAAGTTTTAACTTTAAAATATTGGCAGAAGGTGTTGAAACCCAAAATCAAATGAACTTCTTAAAAAGTCAAAATTGCGATGAGGTTCAAGGTTATTTATTAAGTAAACCTTTATCTGCGAAACACATCGAACAATATATCAAAAAGAATCGGCAAGAATTAAAATGAGAAAGCCTATTAAGGTAGCACTTATTACGGAAGATGATCCCTTCCATTTGGCGGAAGCCTTGAATTATTTTTTAGCGCAACTTCCTAAAGAATACGATGTAAAATTCGCTGCTGTTTTGAAATACGTTTATACCAAGAGGGAATCATTGCAAACCCAAATTCGTCCTGTAGAATTCATTCAAGTCTTTGGTCTCTTACCTTCATTACGGTGTTTGTGGCGCATTTTAACTGGGCGCATAAAAAAATCAAAAAAAATTTCGCAGGTACTAAAAAACTACGCCATTCCCATGAAAACTGGAATTTGTGATATTAATTCTACAGAAATACTCCAACTACTCAAACAAGAAGAGCCTGATTTATTAATTGCTATCGGAGTGAATTCTATATTTAAAAAACATTTACTGGAATTACCTAACATGGGATGTATTAATGTGCATACTGGAATTAAACCCGAACATCGGGGACGTGCCTCCATGTTTTGGGCGCTAGCCGATGGCGACGAGGAAACTGGAATCACGGTCCATTATATTGATGAACATATAGATTCTGGCCATGTCATTAAAACCAATAAATACAAGATTAAAGAAAGAAGCTTTGATCTGGTATCGCGTGACTTACGGTTTTTAGGCGTGCAAACGCTATTAGAAGGCCTGCATCTTTTAAAAGAGGAGCAAATCCCCCAAAGCCCTACGCGTCCTAAACAAAAAACCAAGACCAGACCTTTTCCTAAACGCGAAGACCTACAACTGTTTATTAAAAGAGGTAATCGAATCTTTTAAGTTGGCGCTGCCACCGAAAATTCACAAGACTCCAACCATTGCACACAAACAAAACCACCGAAGTTTTCTATCCATTGTGATTCCGTGCGCGCAGGAACTTTAGTCAATACTTCCCACCAAATGGAGTATTCTCCCAAAGTATTTTTATAAGTACAAACCACCCCACGACCATAACCAGCAACAAGAATATTAGCTCGCACAAAACTCGTTTGTTCATCTGCCTGCGGGCTATTCGCCGAATAAGGATTAACCACCCAAGGCGCTGGTGGTACCCCCCATTTCAAAGAGGTGGTCTCAGGATCCGGACATTGCGTCGCCTGAGCACTAAATGCAAGGAATGCTAATATTAAATAACTTAGATGACGCATAGACCCTCCTTCGTAGGTTGGGTCATGACCCAACATGAGATCGTATCGATGAGAAAATGTTTGTTGAGTCACGACCCAACCTACAAAGCTGTCTCCACCGAAAAGATTATTACATAATAACCCTATTTAATCATTGTGCGAATCAAATTCTTTGTTATAATGGGCGCGCGTGCCGGGGTGGCGGAATTGGTAGACGCGCTGGATTCAAAATCCTGTGGTGGTGACACCGTGTCGGTTCGACTCCGACCCTCGGTACCAATCCTTGATGGTCTTCTCTTGATGGCCTTATCTTAAGATACTTTATCTAATTTACAAAAACCTATTCCAACCATAGAGCTCTCCCCTTCTTCTGTATATCCCTTAATCAGCATTAAAAATGGAATAAACAATAAAGCAAAGGCAATGGATAACTCATATAAACCGACCCAACCCAAATGCAATTGTAGCCAACCAGCAAAAGGTCCGGAGAAAATACGTGGTAAAGTGGATAAAGCCACGAGCATAGAAAATTGAGTTCCAGTAAAGCGCTTATCCACTAAGCGCATAAACAAAGCCACTAATGCAGTAGAACCCAAGCCCGCGGCGAAATTATCGAAGAAAACAGCGACAGCTAGTACAGTTACATTTTTTCCTACTATTGCTAAAATGACAAATAGCACATTCGTAAGCGCTTGCAAAAGACCAAAGCAAAACAATGAACAATATAGGGAATAGCGCATTAAAATAAACCCCGCACTTAAACCACCTAAAAGTACGGAAATCACACCTAAAATTTTATTGATATAACCAATAGTTTCTAAAGAAAATCCCAATCCCTGAATTAAAAAAGGCATGACAATACCACTCGTCGTGGTAGTAAAAGCTTCACCTAACTTATAACAAATAATGAATAATACGAGATATAGAATATGGGGTCGGGTAAATAATTCTTTTAAAGGTTCAATAAAAGATTCAGTGAAACTGGCTTGGGTATTAATTTCTGCAGTAGGTTCTTGACTAAAAAAGATAGCCAACATCCCAAGAGTCATTAAAAATCCCATAAAACGGTATGTAAAAGCCCAACCCAAATGTTCAGCCATAATTAATGCTAAACCACCTGAAATAAGTAAAGCTAAACGGTAACCGAAAACAGCTAAGGAAGCGCCGAGGCCATGTTCATTTACCGGTAAATATTCAGCACGATGCGCATCAATAGCCACATCTTGAGTAGCGGAAAAACAAGCAATAGCTAAAGCTAAAAATGCCAGTAACTTTGGATATTGTTCCGGAGAAAACCAGGCCATGAGGTTAAAACCAAGCAATAAGAGAATTTGCATGCTGAGAATCCAGCTGCGTCTTTTGCCTAGAGAGAATAAGGAATAACGATCGAGAATGGGTCCCCAGAAGAATCTATAAGCATAAGGTAAACTTACTAGGCTTAAAGCACCGATTGCTAAGACAGATAAACCACTGGCAGCATACCAAGCTTGTAAGGTACTACTAATTAAAGCCATGGGTAAGCCGGAAGAAAAACCTAGAATGAATACGATAAAGAGACGTTTATTCATGAGGTGATTTAGCTTACTCGATTGAGGTTGATAAACTCACCCCGAATCTATTCATCCGGGGTGAAATACATTACTTACGCATCAGTCTTTTTAACAGAGATCAAATGAATCTTGAAAATCAAAGTTTCATTAGGTCCGATAGGTCCACCAACACTACGTGGGCCATAAGCTAAATTCGAAGGAACATAAATTTCCCAAGTAGAACCTGCTGGCATTAATTGTAATGCTTCGGTCCAACCAGGAATAACTTGTGACACTTGGAAAGTAGCGGGCTTGCCAGTTTTATCAGTGCTATCAAATACAGTACCGTCAATCAAATGACCTGTGTATTCAACAGTAACAGTGTCTGATTTGCCAGGCTTAGCACCAGTACCCGTTTCAATAATTTTATATTGTAAACCACTGGGTAAAGCCACTACGCCTTCTTTAGACTTGTTAGCGCTCATGAAAGTTTCGCCTTTAGTCTTATTCTCTTCAGATTTTTTATTAAATTCTGAAGTACGTTTTGCCATTAAATCCTTTTGGAATTTATTCA
>SCSO01000028.1 GCA_004297865.1 Legionella sp. | reverse complement strand
CTTTGTACCCTATTGCTGGGTACAAAGTGTAGGTTTACTGTTTTTTAACCGTTTTTTTAGCTTCTTCCACTACATTTAGCAAGGCATGCTCAATGATGTAAAAAGATTTTTGCATATAATCCAAGGTCTTATGACCATTATCTACGACTATAGCGATTTGTTTTTCTAAAACATCTTCCGGTTTTTTAACCTGAGTTAAATCTTCTGGTTTCAAATAAGACAAACCTTGCAAAGTTTTAATGTTTAATTCCATGATGTCTTGAAAAGGCTCTTGCATTTTTTTAGCCAATTCACTCCACTGGTTAAAGTAGTCTTGATTCATGACGCTCTCCAAAATGTTGCACTGCACAATATAATATTAGTAGCTAAACTCCATATTTGTCAACAAAATTACTAATATTTTTTTGCAGTGCAGCATAAAGCATCTTAATTTTTAAACAATGATTGCCATTGCTGCATCATGTCTTGCATTTGTTTATTCCACAATTCTGTGGCTTTTTGGTAGGGATTATCTTGAAGTGGCTTTTCCATAGCTTTAAACATCTGTTCCATCATCGATTTAAGAGAATCCTGCATAGGATGATTAGCTAAGCATATGATTTGTCTCAAAATGGTAGGTGATAAGAATTGTGAGGGCCCGTTTTCCATTTCCACAATAATCTGCAATAAAATGGAATTAGTAATGTCCTTATTACTTTCTGACTCTTCGATTTTAAAATCAACCCCCTCAATCACATAACGCTTTAATTGATCAAGGGTAATATATTGACTCATGCTAGTGTCATATAAGCGGCGATTTTTATATTTTTTTATTAATTTCATTCTCTTCTTCTCGTGGATTTAACTCAATTAATACATATGTAACCCACCGTTAATACTGAGATTGGCGCCAGTAATATAACGACTTTTTTCATTGATTAAAAACTCTATTGCCCAAGCAATTTCCTCTGGCTCAGCCAGACGCTTAGCGGGAATTAAAGCGATAATTCCATCTAAAATATCAGGTCGAATACCTTGCATCAAACGGGTATTCACGTAACCTGGAGAAATACTGTTTACGGTGATATTTTTACTCATCAATTCTTGAGCAAGACTCTTAGTAAACCCATAAACACCTGCTTTGGAAGCAGCGTAATTGGCTTGAGAAAATTGTCCCTTTTGCGCATTAACTGAAGACACATTCACTATTCGTCCATACCCATTATTTTTCATGTTTTCCACAACATGACGAGTCACATTAAACATACCATCTAGGTTAACGTTTAAAACTTCATCCCATTGTTGTTTGGTCATTTTGGTAAATACGGCATCTCGAGTAATACCCGCGTTATTGATTAGGACATCCACGTTACCAAATTCCCCAATAATGGCGCCAATAATTTCCTCACACTGATCAAAATCAGTGACATCCATATGCCTAAAAGTGACATTTTTATAGCCTTCCTTGTGCAACTCCTGTTGCCATGATTCACCCTTATCACTAGCAATCAGGTCCAAGGCAACGACATGTTGGAATTTGTCATTTAATTCTTTGCAAACCCCTGTTCCAATG
>SCSO01000293.1 GCA_004297865.1 Legionella sp. | reverse complement strand
TGAATTTTGGTTGTCATTTCTGGTGCGGAAATAGCACTAAGCGTGGGATTTTGCTCTATACAAACGAATAAACGTGCGCCATAGATGGAATCCTCCGTAGCCAAGACCAGCACCTCTTTAATTTCCTTAACCAAGCGAAGCTTCTGTTCAATCTCGGCTAACTGTACCTTTTCGCCAGCAATATTCACTTGATTATCACGTCGTCCCTTAATGGCGACCAAACCTGTGGGTAGAATTTCTGCTATGTCTCCGGTGGCTAACCAACCCGCTTGAATTTTTGGAGATTCAGTATCGCCCAAATAACCTAACATCATTTGTTTGCCTTGGATTAATAATTCTTCATCAGCGCTCAATTTAACCTGCCAATCACCTACAGGATATCCGGCATAATCATCCCAAAATAAAGGATCTTCGCTGGAATAAGTTAATACTCGAGGGGATGCTTCAGTCAGACCATAATTATTGTAAAGAACTGCATTGGGAAAATGCTGTTGTAAGTCTTTCCGTAAAGCAATAGCTAAGGGTGCGCCAGCGGACACAATCGCTTTGATTTTAGCAGCACTTTCAGGATAAACGCTGGCCATACGTTGAATAGCGACCCAATGCGAAGGAACGCCACTCCACATCTGCGGGATATTTCCCGTTTCAAAATGCATTTTAATGTCGGTAAATTGGGGTAATAGTACGGTATGAATTCCGGTCATCAGTCCTGGGATTAATTGCCCTAATAATCCAAAGGAATAAGACAACGGAAGAAAAAGCAACTGACTGGTAACTTTCTTAAAATCCAAAGCGTGAATCACTGCTTGGCAATTTGCTAAAATATTCTTCTGCGATAATTGCACCGCTTTAACCTGTCCGGTACTACCGGAAGTAAAAAGGATTAAGGCTAATTCTGGATGATACCTAACTTTTTCTTGCACCTGATGTGCGCTCAATTCATTTTTACTGGTGATACGCATCCAAGATCCGAGCAACGCGATTTTTTCCTGTTGTTCTTGCTCGGACCAATTCGCAGAAAATAGAGCAATAGGTTGCTCTATACTTAAAGCTGCAAAAAATTGAATGATAAAATCCCAATCCCAGGTAGCAGTTAAGATCAACAAGGCTTTAGGTAATTGCTTTAATTGTTTTGCGGCGCTGTTTATTTGTTGAGCTAATTCTTGATAGCTTAGGATTTGTTCACCGAGTTGCAACGCACTTTCAGAGGTTTTGCTATCATTTAAGAACCACATCGTCTTATTCCTTTTGCAATTGCCAACGGCCTACTACAGGTAAGGTATTGTCTAACAAATGTTGGCGACAGAAGTTGCGACGTATTTTCCCGCTGGTGGTTTGTGGCATGCTTTTGAGTGCGACTAGAATAATCTCATGAATTTCTAATTGATGAGCTTGGTAAACCTGATTAAAGATGGCATTGAATAATTGTTCTTGTTCGCTTGCCTCAAGAAACCGGTTTTTTACTTCACACATCACCGCAAGCTTATACTCTTCGTCTTGTTGCATCACAAACGCAGCGCATTTTCCACCGAGTTGTGGGTAGAAGGGGGCGTGCAGGATAGTGTATTCAATGTCTTGGGGATAATGGTTTTTACCATACAGAATAATTAAATCTTTAATTCGCCCGGTGACATATAATTCGTTGTCATGAACAAAGCCTAAATCTCCGGTGCGTAAATAAGGAGTTTTAGATTGATCGCCCGTGATTTGACCGTGAAAAGCTTCTTGGGTTTCCTGAGGTTGTTCCCAATACCCTTGAGTTACGCTAGGACTATGTACCCAAATCTCGCCAATCTGATCGGGTTGGCATATAGAAAGTGTTTCGGGGTCTACTATCTTCACGTCTTGCGCCATTTGCCCACTACTAACTAAACGATAACTATTAGGACTATTCTCTGGGGCAAAATGCACGTTATGATCTTGAAATTTTTCTTTAGTTAAAGTCACGGTTTTATATCCTTGACCGGGAACTGAACCACTCACCAAAAGCGTGGCTTCGGCTAAACCATAGCAGGGATAAAAAGCCTGATGATTAAAACCATACTTTTGGAAGGCACGAGTAAAGTGCTCCATTGTTTCCGCACGAAGAGGTTCTGCGCCATTGGAAGCTACTTGCCAACAACTTAAATCCAAACCTTCTTTCTTTTCTTCTTTGATGCGTTTAACGCAATAATCATAAGCGAAATTCGGACTGCCGCTAATGGTCACGCGGTATTTACTGATGTTTTTTAACCAAGACAAAGGATTTTGTAAAAAAGAAAAAGGAGACATCATAATAACCGGACGTCCACAATACAAAGGCGTTAAAATATAACCGATTAATCCCATATCATGATGCGGGGGTAGCCAGCTAAAAAGTATAGATTCTGAATTAATGCCAAACTGATGCGATATTTTTTTCAAATTATCCATTAAAGAAAGATGACTAACAATGACTCCTTTGGGATGCATGGTCGAACCGGAAGTGTATTGCAAAAAAGCCAAATCTTGAGCTTTGGGCATGACGGATTGCCATTGCGTAAGTGATTTATTCTCTAATTCATCTACTGCTAAGGCTGGGATGTTTTCAAAACAGGAATTATTATTTGCATCAGGAGTCGTGAATTTGGCTAAATGATCAGCGGTCATTAAAGTGAGTTTAGGAGTGGAGTTGGCGATAATGCGTAGCGCTTTATCCATAAGCTTATCTTGTCCTGGTGGATAAATAGGCACGGCAATACAACCAGCATAAAGACAGCCAAAAAAAGCTTCGATTAAATTAAGTCCGGGAGAAAAAAGTAATAGGACGCGATCGCCAGTTTTTAAACCTTGAGCCTGTAAGGCAACTGCAATAGTACGAGCCTGTTGATCGAGCATGGCGTAAGTGAGCGGTTCTTCGAGCTCTCGATTAAGAAAAATATAAGCGGTTTGATTTGGCGTGGTTAAAGCTCTAAAGCGGAGAACTTCAACTAAAGAGGCTGCATTGAACAGGTCTTTTTCCATAATTTCTAATTCCCATGATATTGCAGTACTTGCGCAGCATAAGATAAACCACCGCCTACGCTTAACATCAAAATTTTTCCTGGTTTAGTAAAACACTTTTCCTCTATGGCTCTGGCTAAAGTATAAGTGATAGACGCGCCACCTATATTACCAATTTGATCGGCATCCCAGAGAACTTGAGCATGGGTTAATTCATTTTCAGCAAGAATCTCTTCGATTAATTTAAAATTGACCTGGTGAGGAATAATCCAGGTGATGTCCTGTTTTTCTTTAGTTCCAGGTAACATAGCTTTTAGCATAGCACGGTATTGTTTATAGGCTAATTCTTTCATTAAATTTTCATCGCCCTGCAAATGATAACCCGGCGAGTCAATTTGTTCATGGGTGGGGGGAAAGACTCCATGAGTCGTGAACGCTTCGACGTGTTGTCCAAGGGTAGAAAAGAAGCTTTTCTCTATAGTAAAAACGCCTTGCGCATGCTTTTCTAAAAACAAAGCAGCAGCGCCATCTGCCAAGCCTATCCACGTTTTTTCATTTTGGGGATCGACTACTTTAGATAAGGTTTCGGCGCAGCTTAATAATATCTTTTCGTACCCTAAAGCCATTAGCGCATAAGCGAGATGTAAGGTAGATAAAGAAGTAGAGCAACCGGTTTTTAAATCGTAAGCGGGGGCATCAATCCCGAATTCTCCTAAAACCGCTGCGGCTTGTGAGCCTGTAAAACGTTTATTGGTGGTGGAGCCTAACAGAAAGGCTTGGGTGCTTTGTGGATC
>SCSO01000292.1 GCA_004297865.1 Legionella sp. | reverse complement strand
TGGGTATCCCGGTCATCGTTTTACGTGATTTTGAACAACAAATACAAGTTCTACTCAATGTTTGTCGACATCGAGCAGCCCCTTTGTTGACCCAGAAAAAAGGGCGTTTAGAAAAGCCGTTAATCATGTGCCAATACCATGGCTGGTGTTACCGCACCGATGGTACTTTCAAACATGGACCTTTTTTGAAAACGGCTGGTGAGGCCTTAGATCTGAAAAAAATCAGTCATACGGAAGTTAGAGGGATGATTTTCGTTTCTTTTAATCCCGAGCCTTATTCCTTCTCAGATCGCAAAGAACAATTAATTGCAGAAATGAATTCGGCGGAATTTAAAATTGATGACTATCGGTTCCATAGTCAGATAGTGCGCGAGGGACGTTTTAATTGGAAGGTTTGGGTTGAAGGCTTTCAGGAGTGTTATCACTGTCCGACCATTCATCCCTTATTTACTAAGGATTTCCATCTCAGTAAATATGTCGTCGATAATAAAAATCAATTTTCCGTTCATCAATGCCCGCGCAAACAAAGTCTACATACCGGCACTTTTGAAGGGCTCTGGTTATGGATTTTCCCCAATTGCGGTTTACCTTGTTATGAAAAAGTGTATTACAGCATGCGTATTAACCCTAAAACTCCGACGACCACGGAGCTGGTTTATACCTTTTTTGCCACAGAGCAATTTCAGCTAGAGGATGAAAGTACATTTTTTGCCTTTGTGAAACAGGTCACTGATGAGGACATAGTGATTTGTGAGCAGGTGCAGAAAAATCTAGAGGAGGTAGGAGGTACTACACTGTTTGACCAGGCTTATTTGAATGTGGCTAGGGAAAATGGGGTGCAATTTTTTCATGATTTGATTAGGGAAGCGGGAGTTTCTGCATGATCAGACTCGTTCACGAAAACCTGCATGTAGGTTGGGTCATGACCCAACAAAAAAATCTTGAGCGAAGATAAAATGTTATGTTGGGTCACGACCCAACCTACGTTTTTTTTCGTATATAAAAACCGGGGACGTTCACGAAAACCCGCATGTAGGTTGGGTCATGACCCAACAAAAAAATCTTGAGCGAAAATAAAATGGTTATGTTGGGTCACGATCCAAGGATTCTTTTGGCTGCACCTTCAACGCCTTACGTTTTTTAATCAATAAATACCCACCAACAAAGACCAAACTAATCATTGCAATGGACACATAAGGACGAGTAGCAAACCAGGCTATCGCTGTGAAAATTAGCCAAAGGGCCAAACCCAACACCACAGCCAGCAAACCTGTACCAAAACCCACTAAAGTTCCGAGGAAAGGCAGGACGTCTGCTAAAACTACCAAAGGTTTCATGATTAATGAAAAACCGCCAATCAGTATTAATAAAGCTGCAACACGTACCATCCAGCTAAATATTTTATTTTGAGTTAGTGCTTCTGCAATCATCTCCTGAGCAGAGACATTTCCAGCGGATAATAATAAGACAATTTCTCCAGCCGGTGCTGAATAAGCTTGTAAAGTATTACCCGTTTGCTGCGCTATTACGCTTACCTCTTGCGGATACGCTGCATTAAGACTGATTTTTAAATCACCTAATTTAGGCTGTTTTTCATTATGTCCTATGTAAATCCGATTATCATATAAAAAAATAGGTAATTTATATTGTTCTTCTAGAGCTACTTTATCGACTTGATTTAAATTAACGGGTTGGGCAACCGTTATCTTTTTGATCAAATCGTCAGGTAAAGTAAAATCTCCAAGCGTTACGCTCTTCGCATATTGCAACTGCGAAGGGATAAGGAAGGATTTTGGATTAGAGTGTCCCTTGGGATATTTGAAATCATCACTATTAATAAGGTTTGAAGACCAATCTTGGCGATAGGAATAAGTTTTAATGGATCTTTCTGAACCACCCACTTGCGATTCCGACCTAGTGGAGGTTTTTTCCAGCCATTGATACATTTTCACCTTACGATGTAAATGAATGGCATTAACGCTAATACCTAAAATAGTATCGGTTAACTCTTCAGTAGTGGTAGCTAATCCGCTAATATGGACTACTTTTAGGTTATTTTTCGGATCAACAGGGGCATTAGGTACAGAAATTAGAGCTTTGGCGGTTTGTTCTAGGGATTGTTTAGTGCGTAAGCTGTGTCTTTCGTTCCAAAAGATAAGGGCGATGGCAGCAGCAATCAATGCAAAACCCATAAGAATGCCAAAAAAGGCATTGCGCAAACGACTCCCCCATGAGCTTGTACTAATTTCTTCTTCAGCCATTTCACATCACTCCCTGTGATTGTATATAATATTAGCACAATTAGTAAAATTAGGGCTTTATTGGGGTTTTTATGCGCAGTATACACAAAGTAGTTCAGGCTATCCCTTTTGCCTCAAAC
>SCSO01000502.1 GCA_004297865.1 Legionella sp. | reverse complement strand
GCACGCCGCGCTCTTCCAGCTTGTTCAGCGTCTCCATGGCGACCGCGTATCCCGCGACGCCAACAGCCAGCATCTGCTTGGTCTCGTTGTTCGGCTCGGCCATCAGTGATCTCCGCAAAGCGGCGATCCTGTTGGTTGCCGCCCGGCTTGTCGAATCGGGGAGGGTGTGATGAGAACCCTCACCGAGATCGATACCGACATCACCGCGACGGCCAAGCGCCTCGCCGACCTGGAAACCGAGCGAAAGCAAACCGACGCCGCGCGCAAGGCCGCGATCCTGGCGGACTTCGATGCCGGCATGAGCCGCAAGGATCTCTGCGCCAAGTACGACATCCTGTTGTCGTCGCTCGGCACGTTGCTCTGGAACAACAACCGGTCGACCAAGACGCAGGCGCTGGCAGGCCTGACGGCCGCGCAGCAGGTGATCTTTCGCAAAGCACAAGCATCCGGCGTCAAAGGCGCGGTCGCGCGGCGCATCGCTCAAGCCATCGGCAGCGGAGCGCCGGCATGACGCGGACATCACGGAGCTTTGGTGGCCGGACCGGAAAAGCGTGTGGGGCGCATCGGTCCGGCCACCTGCCGAGCGAGCGAGGGGCTCGTCGGCAACAGAGTTTTTCGAATGCTGCAGGTCCCTTCCTTGCCCCCGCTCGTAGGCCCTGCAGCGGGGCGATGCCTCCCCAACCCTGGCATCGCCCCACTGTTCAGCACGTCGCGCACCACCGCGCCGAGCCGTTTCCAACTGTCTTCTGCCGAACCGTCCATGAGGGGAACATGCCTGCACAGCATGCGCGCCTTCATCCGGAACGATCGGCCTGCTTTCCCGGAGGGTGCGTATGACGACGGTAGCGGCCTTCCGGCCGATGAAGCGGCGCGAGGTCTATACGCCGAAGGGCGCGATCTCCGAGCTGTACGACCAGGTCGGCGGCGTGAAGATGGTGATGAACCGTCTGAGCATCGGCCAGACCACGGCGTATGCGTACACCGATCCGCAGTCGCCGGAGGAGATGAGCTACGCGCGCGTTGCGGCGCTGACGACGCCGAAGTCACCGGCCGGCGCCGAACTCCTCTGTTTCATGGCGGGCGGCTATTTCCAGCCCGTCGAGAGTCCCCACGAG
>SCSO01000532.1 GCA_004297865.1 Legionella sp. | reverse complement strand
TGGTCGGCGCCTCGACCGATACAGAGCAGTTCTTCAACTTCGCCAAGGTAGCCCAGGCGCGCGGAGCGACGACCATCGTCGATGGTGGCGGCAGCACCTACTTCGAGCCCGCCTTCCTGCAGGCGGCGCTCGCTGCCACCGGTTCGCCGGATTTTCCGGTACGCATCGTCGCACACAACAACGGCATCACCGTGCCCAAAGTCGAGGACATGATCGCTGCCGCGACGTCTCTGAAGGACAAGGGCAACGACAAGCTCACATTTCAGGGAATCAAGATCCTGGTGGACGGTTCGAACCAGGGCTTCACCGGCCGGCTGCGGGCCCCAGGCTATCTTCGCACCGGAGCCAACGGTCTGTGGAACCGCGCGCCGGAGGAGTTGACGCGGATCGTATCTGCAATGCACGCCGCCGGAATGCAGATCGTCGCGCACTGCAATGCCGATCAGGCCTCCGAGGCCTTCATCGAGGCGGTGGCGGCGGCGCAGGCGGAGAAGCCGCGCGCCGATCATCGGCACTTCATCGTCCACGGCCAGTTGCTGGACGAGGCGCAGCTACGGCGCATGGCGGCGCTAGGCATCTCGGCCACGCTGTTCTCCAACCACATGTATTACTGGGGCGACTTCCATCGCACCCACACGTTCGGCGCCTTTCGGGCCGCCGCCATGAACCCGGCAGCGACGGCCCTTCGCCTCGGACTCATCGTCTCGGCGCACAGCGACACGCCGGTGTCCCCGGTCGACCCGTTGCTCACGATGTGGGCGGCCGTGAACCGCGTCACGACGACGGGGCGGGTGCAAGGCCCCAAGGAGCGGGTATCCGCTTACGAAGGGCTGCGGATGATGACGTACAACGCCGCCTGGCTGCTGCATCGGGATCACGAGATCGGCAGCCTCCGCGTCGGCAAGCGCGCCGACTTCACGGTCCTGGGGAGCGATCCTCTGACGGTCGAACCGATGGGCATCAAGGATGTTCCGGTGGTTGCGACCATCCTGGGCGGGCGCGTGTTTCCGGTCGCGGGCTGACAGCCGGTGAACATCCCTGTCACTGTGATCGGTGGTTACCTGGGGGCAGGCAAGACGACCTTGCTCAACCGTCTGCTGGCGGATCCGCAAGGCGTGAGGCTCGCTGTCGTCGTCAACGATTTCGGAAG
>SCSO01000291.1 GCA_004297865.1 Legionella sp. | reverse complement strand
TCCGATCTCCTGGGGTTCCTTTTTCTTTAGCTCTTCGGTACCGCAAGTCAGTAGCCAAGATGAGACCTCTTTGGCTCCTATCAAAGAAAATTCTTATAAACCACTATTGAATGCTTCTTTATTTGGGATTTACATGCCCAATGATTTGAATAGTGTGAAAAAATCCATGTTGGATGTCACGTTAGTAGGAATTTTATTTGCCAATAATTTAGAAGATTCGCAAGTGATTATTAAGGCAGCCAATGGTGATGAACTTAATTATAAATTGGGTGATAGCATACCGGGTGACGCCACAATCAAAAAAATAACTGCAAATGGGGTCTTAGTTGAGCGAAATGGTATCCTTGAGAGTTTAAGTTTACCTAAAAATGCTTTAACCTTTGAGCCTGCGGCAGAACCTTTAGAAGAGGAATAAACTTCATGAAACGATTGTTCCAAGTATTATCAGTTTTATTATTGATTCCACTTATGGCTTCTTGTCTTAGTAGTTCTTTCAATTTACGAGAAGGCATCCAAAGCTTCCAAGCTCAAGATTATAGACGCGCGTTTGTTCGTTTAATCCCAGAAGCCCACAAAGGACAACCGGATGCTCAATATGCCGTAGGGTATATGTATTATTACGGTTATGGCGTCGTTGAAAATCGCGACAAGGCTTGGATTTGGATTAATAAAGCTGCAAAAGCAGGTCAACCAGATGCTTTAATGGCGAAGAAAATTTTGAATGGCGATATGAAAATAAGATTAATGCCGAAGAATCATCTTTAATTCACGGGGAATGACTCCCTTCTCCCCTCACGGGGCGAAGGGAGTTTTGAAGTTTCGTCAATGACTCCCTTCTCCCCAGCGAGCGGAAAGGAATAAACGGTTTTACGCTTTAAACACCATTGCCGCAATATAAGCACAATAAACCAATATCAAAATCCCGCCATGGCAGCGCGATAATTTATCCTTATAATGAAAATTCAAATAAATTAATAACCCACTTAAAACCAATAACACCGGCATATCTCGGGTTAAAATAACCGTGTTCACCTGTCCTGGATTTAAAAGAGCAGGGAAGGAGAGGATCAATAAAAAATTATAAATATTCGATCCTAAAATAGTACCTAAGGCTAAATTCTCCTCACCTTTTAATGCTGCGGTCAAAGCGGTGGCTAATTCCGGTAAAGAAGTGCCTATAGCCATGATAGTCAGACCAATCGTTAATTCACTCATGCCAGACCATTTAGCCAATTCCGCAGCATTCATCACCACATATTTCGCGCTAATGGGCAGAATAATTAAACCCAAAAATAAACTGACGAGGTTCAATTTCAAGGAACGTTGCATTGGCATAGGATGTTTTAACTCATTCGCACTTAAAGTCTTGCGTAGACTTTCATGCGCGAGATGCACAAAAAAACAAATTAAAGCAATACAGCCAATTAAAAAAAGACAGCCATCAATCTTCCCTAAATAACCATCTAGGATAGAGCTGTAAACAAAGAGCATGGCGAGAATGAGAACGGG
>SCSO01000290.1 GCA_004297865.1 Legionella sp. | reverse complement strand
CATAAGGCGTGTCCATAGGACAGCGAACATGCTGACTAATAATCGTAGAACCAATGACTTTATTTAAACCCACATCAGTTAACACAACTTTTAGGACCAAGTCAATTTCGCTTGGTTTTTTAAGGAAATTTTGTTGTAAACGAATCAATTGTGAGTCCAAGCGATAGTCGGTAGCTTCACCATAAGGGCTGGTGGCCACTGCATAAAAAGCCCCACTGCGTTGTAAGCTTTGGGTAATTAAAGGATAAATCATATCTGCTGGAGGACTTAGCCAGGCATTTTTGGAAAACGCCTCTACTTTAAAAGGCTTTTTAATGTACAGCATTTCCTCAGTATCGTAGCCGGAAATGGCATCCGGAGTGGTCACCAAAAGTGTCGCTACGCCCTTTTTTTCCCCATGATATTTAGCACTAAATAAACTGAGTTGATATTCATTATCAATTACGGTTTTGACTGGTGAACAACTGCATAGTCCTAACGCTATGATTAAACTCAGAATGATGCGTAATTTCACGGCTATTCTCCAGGTCCAGGTTTAGGTGGGGTGGTTCCACGAATCACCACAGAGGGATTTTGGCGCATTTCATTACTCACTTTTTCTAAATTGGCGGCAATGTTGTTTAAGCGACGTAACAATTGCGTCGCAGGCGGTATAGTTTGCTGCGATAATTTATCGATTGCGGTTTTACCGGATCCCATAGTCACTGAAATGCTATTACCCGCCTCACTTAGTTTATTCACTCCAATTTTCAACTGCTTGACAATTTCTGGGAAATCTTTGCTCATATTGGCGGTGTTTACCATAAATAGATTAATATTTTTGCTATTTTTGGCCATGACCTCGCTGACCTCTTCTATATTAGCCAACGATTTTTTGAAATTTTCTGAATTTTCTTCATTGAATACCATAGAGGCTTGATTGGTCACTTTATTAATATTTTCTGAAACTTCTTTGAGTACAGTATCCAATTGGTTAAACAAAGAAGGTTTAGCTGGAATCACTGGGAAGGGTTCACCAGGCATTTGTTTCAAAGGCGTTAAATCAGAGGAACTAGCGGACAATCCCACGTAGGTCACGCCGGTAATCCCCTGAGAAATCAGTGTCGCAAAAGTACTATTAGTTATTGGCGTGCCTTCCTGAATGTTAAGCCAAATTTCCACCTGCCGAGGATCATTTTTGTTGAGTTTGATGGCTTTTACCATACCGACCTGCACACCGTTAAACTTAACTGGCGAATCCTCGCTCAAGCCACTAGCGGCTTCATGCAAATACACGATATAGGTAGAGTATAACTTTTGGTTAAAGCCTACCGATAGCCATAAAGCGGTCGATAACAGAGCGGCCACTAAAGCTAGAACGGTAATCCCTACTATGGTGTAATTGGTTTTTGATTCCAAGAAACTCGTCCTTTTCTTTCACCTACTCGTTTACTAAAATATTCAGTAATAAGTGGATTAGTATTTTTCATCAATTCTTCAATGGGTTCAACGCTTACAATTTTCCCATCACCCACAAAGGCCACTCTATCTGTAGTCCTTTTTAGAGATTCTATATCATGACTGATCATGACTATAGTCAAATTTAAAGCTTTTCTTAAAAAAACAATCAAATCATCAAATAATCTTGCACTACGTGGATCTAGCCCTGTTGTGGGCTCATCCAAAAATAAAAGCTCAGGATCCATGGCAATGGCTCTAGCTGCTGCCGCTCTTCTTTGCATTCCACCACTTAATTCATCAGGAAATTTACCTGCGGCTTCTATAGGTAAACCCACTAAAGCAATTTTTAACAAAGCCAGCTCTTTCATGAAAGAAGATTCTAAAGTGGTAAATTCTTTCATGGGAAACATCACGTTTTCTAACACGTTCATGGCTGAAAACAATGCGCTGTGTTGAAATAACATACCCCAACGACGGCGCAACATAAAAGCATCATGACTATCTAAATCTGCTAGATCCTCACCAAATACTTTAATTGTACCTTCGGTGGGTTGCAACAACATCAATATATTTCGTATTAAAGTAGTTTTCCCACTTCCAGAACCGCCGATGATGGCAAGGATTTCTCCTTGATTCACCGTTAAATTGACATCCGAATGCACCCATTGCCCGCCTAGGAAATTTTTGACTCCGTGCATTTCAATCACTGGCGTAGTCATTACAGTTTCATCCAACTATAGACGACGGAGAAAATCGCGTCAGCAATAATAATGAGAAATAAAGCTTGCACTACGCTTTTGGTTGTTTGACTTCCCACGCTTTCAGCGCTCGCTTGCACATTAAACCCTTGGAAACAACCGACCAAAGCAATGAGTATGGCGAAAACAGGAGCTTTATATAAGCCTAACATCATTTGCTGTAATCCAAC
>SCSO01000289.1 GCA_004297865.1 Legionella sp. | reverse complement strand
CCCGCTCCGTATGGATAATACGCTCTAATAACTCACTATTGCGGATAGTTAAGCTATCAAACCACCCATTTACCCCACATTTATAGAGTAATTGAGCAACGATTTCGTCATCGTCATGGATAAAATGCTGCTTTTTCGACTCCGAAATACTATTAAATGTAATTTTTTTACCATAGCCACCCCGTTTTAGGATTTTGGCTAAAGCTAATTCTATAGAGACTTTGTGTTCATAGCCCTCTAACCTAAGGTGGATCAAATAGGTTAAATGATGTGTAGGCTCACTTTGTTTAATGGTAGCCGTTTCTTGAATTCGTAAATTTTTTAGCCAAGTATCTAAGCGACGATCTAAACGCTCGGGGTGTGATTGTAAATGGAGACTTTCTCTATCACGCAAGGCAAAAAGACAGGCTGCTGCGTGCTTGCAATTTAATTCGTAAGAACAGGTACAGCGAGCTGCTTTGGATGGCCAGGTTTTTAAATCCATATGCACATCATAAATACGGCTAGAACTGCCTTTCACTCGTCCTTTGAGTAACCCATCGCTTAAGCGAATATTGAGGACCTGTCCTTCTTGAAAATACTCTTGCCCTCTAAGCAATACTTTCGCTTCAAATGCCTCAGGCATTTTGGAGATTGCTTCATTCAGCATATTTATCCCGGGCAAAATCAGATATTGTAGCTAAATTTTAGCAACTTGTCCGCGATATATAAAAGATCTTAAATAAAAATGTAGTTTGCAACGGTAGCCAGTATTAGACGAAGTCGTAATACAGGGGCATCTCATGTGGTTTTGTGGTATTTATTCCTGTATTACAACTTCGTCTAATACAGTCTACGTCTGTTTTTCGAACCCGAAACCGACCGAAATATTCCCTTTCTTAATAATTGCATAAGAATTTTGCATTATAATTGATTATAATCAATAAAATTATACTTACTGCCCTTTTAGGATACATTAATGAGTGGACCGGACAGTGCCAAAGTGTTGCTAAAGCGGCACAATAAAGAGAGATATCAACGCTTTATTCTCAATCAGGATGAAACCCTTATCCTACCAGCGGTATCCAATGCCCCGGGAATTAGCCTATCCATTCGCAAAGATGAATTTAAAAAGCGCATTTTTCCTAAGGGAAAAGACCATCATCTTAAATTTATTAGCAAAAATGACCATCCGCATGCCATGATTTGGCAAACTCATGCCTCCCAACTTAAAAAGGCTGTACGCTGGGGCATAATACAACCGCAATCGGTTACCGGTCGTATTATAGCTAAGTTGGGTAAATCCCGAGCTGGGGCTTATGCTCCCATTACTCGCGGGATGCTCCCCAATTCCTTTCCAATCAGAATAAAACTCCTAGATTTAGTTCAAGATCGTTTTGAGGCCTTGCAAGAGCTCGAATCCTTAGTGAATAAGGAAAATAATGTAGCGGACTATCAGCAAGCATTAGATAAGTACATTGCTAAGCTCACTTCTCTTTGTTCTCAAATTACAAAAGACTTTACACCTCTCATCGGAATTGCTGGCCTAGATCAAAACACTCTCGACCAACTTGAAGCAGACCTTAAAGAAAGCATTGAACGCGCGAAACAATACAAAAATCCTATAGAAGAAACTAATTTACGTGCACACAACCGAGCTAGAGGACGAGAATCCGTTCTGGAATTTGTAAAACAAGAAATGATTCATGGTCTGTATGAATTACAAGGTATTAACCAGGACAATACTTTTATGGGGGGCGCTTTAACCCGAGGCGTACTCAATGATCTCGTTGAAGACTCCTTTAAGATTATTCGCGATCATGAACCCGATCTTCGCAATGCAGTAACCGCCAAACATCATGGAGACTTTGCTACAACTCCAGGTGAAGATGAACTTGTCTCGTATGATTTTTCTCAAGATAACTTAAGTCCACAGCAACAAAGAGAAATAGTGACTTCTATAAGTTTTCTAGAAGGTTGGGACAAAGTTAATGCGGAAAAACAAACCGTTATTAATCATTTAAATCAGGAAGAAAAGTTATCTGTCTTTAAAGCGACACGTTGGCAAACGCATCGCAGTTTTACTGCTTTTCTTAAAAGCACCGGCTATTTTATTTATAATATGTTCAAAGGCATTTTCTTACCCACTCGTCCTTGGGAAGAAGAGACTTGGGAAAATAAAGAGTTTCATCTTTATTCTTCCGAACTACGACAACAGGTCCCAGCCAATATCCCTTTATGGCAACAACCCCTTAAACTATTTAAAGCCATAGGGTATTTCCTTATTGATTTATTTGCGGGCGCAAGAGACTTTGGCAATAAATTAGCAGTTCAACTGCCTGGAAATCTGGCCAATGATTGGGAATCTACCAAAGAGCTGCCAGAGTTTCAAAAAACCTTTAATGAATTAAATGCGGCAATTGAATCGATTAACTCTGAAGAAGCAAAGCGTTTAGAACAGTTACTAAAAGATGAAGAATCGACTGAATTAAGCCAACCAAATAGTACATTAGCAGACATTGAATATGACTTAGAATCCAATGAGCAAAATGATATTTTAAACGTAATGACTCGTGGCTTAAATCAAGCTACAGACATTTTTACTCATAATATTTATACCAAAGATCCAATTGGTGGCATCGTGTTTTCAGCTGCTTTTGTTGCTGGAGCAGGAGCACTTTTAGCTCCTACAGCTACGGCTGCGATATTAGGAACCAACTACGTCAACTGGTTTACTACAGCTGCTTATAAACTGGGCTCTACCAAATTTGCAGCCGCGATCTCAGGGGGCTCTACGCAAGCCCAAGTGATCGCAGGAGGATTAGACTCCGTCAACCATGGTCCAAATAGCGTTGTCTTCAATACATTGCATCAATTTGCTGAAGACCCACTTACTATTTCAGCTTATACCGCTACGGCATATGGCATTGGCTATTTATTAGTGAATGGAGTAAATGGTTATACTATTCCTTGGCTTAGTGAATATTTAAAAGAAGATTTAGGTTCTGCGCCGGAAACTGGATATCCCTTTGTTGGTGCAAAATTTGCGTTATTACTTTATGAAATGTTGGTGTCTAAGAAAATTGCTGGACACCAAGATCCTAAATGGGAAAAACGTTTTGCTGAGCTAGCGCAATTTTTTGAAAAAATGCCTGAAGAAAATCAAAAGGAAATTAAGAAATCAGCTCTTGCACTTTGGTTATCACAAAATGCAAAAACCATTCCTAAGTTAAACCAAAAACAGTTACTTGTGCTTTCTATACACATTGATTCTTTATTCACTCGAGAAGAAAGCGCTTCCTTGAAGAAAATACTGTATCCGCATACACCTCATTCTATTGCTTATCAATTAGTTGCTATTCCTTTAACTTATATTCCTGCAATATTGCGGGTATTCATTTGCCCATTCTTCTCGTTGTTTGCCTTGGCTCGAGGTAAAAAAAATCCTCTTGCGCCTATGCAACGTTCGGTTACCGATTTATTCACTAAAGTCCAAACTGATTTGAGTCGTCTAATTACCGTGGGCGCCAATATAATGGCTTTAGTGTTTAATGTGGCGACTATTTTGTTTAAAACTCTTGCTTATGTAGTCACTATGCTAATTGGACGTATTGCTGCTTTGTTTGGACAAAAACCTGCGCATGCTATACATAAATTTTTTGCCGCAATCCATGTGTTCGTGAGAGATATTACCGAAACGCTTTCCCCTACCCGTGCTTTAAAAGCAGTGACTGTAGCGCATCCTACTCATACGATTAAAGAGATTGAAGCACGTTACCTTCGCCACCAAGATAAGGAAGAAGAAGACCAATTTGAAGATGCTGAAGAAGAGTTCTTTTACGATGCGTTTGAAGACCTCGAAGAACTTAATAAAGCGGCTTCACAGACACCTCCCGTTAATGCAACCAATCCACCCAATTTAAGTTTTCCTCCTCTAGCTGGTTTACATCAAAAAGTGAAGGAGAAAAGCGCTGAGGAATTAGAAAAAGTTCAGAATCAATCAGAGAAAGGATTTGGATTGTAGGGTTGTAGGTTGGGTCAACACCCAACATTATGATCTCATCTTCGCACAATATCCTTATGTTGGGTCTCGACCCAACCTACAACAAGTACATATTAATTAATTTTTGCGCTACACTTATCAG
>SCSO01000288.1 GCA_004297865.1 Legionella sp. | reverse complement strand
GGTTTATCACTAGATTATCGCGAAAAATACAATCTTGATGCCCTGATCTGGCTTTTCGCAAACTCCATGAGCGGGATGATTTTAATCGTGGGCTTACTGTTTTTACTTTACAGTAAATCAGAAAAAAGCTTGAGTATTACCGCCTTTATCTTACTGACTATACTCTTGGTCTTATTTGCAGTGACTTTAATTTATTACGCAGCATCAGTCATTCAACTTCCTGATATGTGGTTTAAAGACGCCGTGTTATCACGACCTTACGAACTCATTTCCGTCTGTATTTATTTGAGTTTGATTATTTTTATCTACCCTGCTGCCTATCGCGCTTATCCCAATATCCTAGTGGATTGTATTTTCTATATGTCAGTCACTCAAATCGTAGTGGCTATCTATTTAATGTTGGTATCCAATACTCCCTATGACAGTGCTTATAATATCGCCTACTTTCTTAAAGTGATAGCTTATACCATTCCTTGTAGTTGTTTTGTTATTAACTACATTTTCTCTTATTCCCAAGTATTAAATGCACAAAAAAGATTAAAAATTAAGCAAGAGGAACTGAAATACATTGCCTCCCATGACTCTTTAACTAATCTCTATAATCGTCGAGAGTTTGAAGAGTTATTGGACAAATCATTATCTAATTCTGCACGTGATAAACATCAATTAGCCTTATTGTTGATTGACCTCGATAATTTTAAATCCACTAACGACACCTTCGGGCATGTGCATGGTGACAAACTACTCAAACAATTTTCGCAGCGCTTGGTCTTATTAATTCGTAATGGCGATTTACTGTCTCGCGTTGGGGGAGATGAATTCACCTTGATTGCGCCTAATATTCAAACTCCTGCCGCAGCACGTCATTTGGCTGAACGTATCCTCAATGAATTGAATAACCCCTACCCTATCAATGGTAAATTAATTACTGTCACCGTGAGTATAGGAATCGCTATGTATCCTGAGGATGGGAGAACCACGGAAGAGTTATTGCGAAAAGCCGATTTGGCAATGTATAAATCTAAAAACTGTGGAAAGAATAATTATCAATTTTATACTAATGAATTAAGCAATTTACAGCATCATGAATCAGAAATCGAAGCACATCTTCGTAAAGCCTTACAAAATGATGATTTGGAATTGTATTATCAACCCAAATATAAATTAAACACTCGCGAAATAGTGGGCGCGGAAATTCTTTTACGGTGGACATCTGAAACTTTAGGTGAAATGGCCCCGGATGATTTCATTCCTATAGCAGAACGTTCTGGTTTAATAGTTGATTTAGGACATTGGGTTTTACGTAAAGCCTGCGATCAAATTACTGCTTGGGGCAAGCAATATAATAATTCGCTTTCTTTCTCCATTAATATTTCTTCTATGCAATTGGTGCATGGTCAATTTCTTAATAATTTAGAGAAGGTCCTCGCACATTTTGATTACCCACACGATAAATTAGAGTTGGAAATTACCGAAACATTGTTGATGAATTATAGTGATGAATTGACGCAAGTGTTAATACGCATTTCTAAAATGGGTTTAAAAATTTCCCTCGATGATTTTGGTAAAGAATATTCCTCCTTGAATCGACTAAGAGCTTTACCCATAGATACTTTAAAAATTGATAAAGCCTTTCTATCAGACATTCATAACAGCGCTGATAAAGTTGTGATTGTCGATATCATTATTAAATTAGCAAATGAATTAGGCATGAATATCATTGCTGAAGGGATTGAAACAGAGCAACAGTTAAATTATTTAATAGCGAGAAACTGTCAATTTGGGCAAGGCTTCCTTTTCAGTAAGGCCGTCCCTGCCAGTGAATTCGCTCTGTTGGCGTATAAAAATATAACCATCGTCAGTCCATCAAGCATCGACCGATCATCTACTTCTTAATCACGAAAATTCTCAAATTGCAAAGGCAACTCAATCTCAGATTTTTTCAATAAGGCAATAGTGTCTTGCAAATCATCACGCTTTTTACCTGTTACGCGAATCTTATCCCCCTGAATAGAGGTTTGTACTTTCGCTTTACTTTCTTTAATATACTTCACAATCTCTTTGGCTGCTGGTTGATCTATGCCTTGTTTAAAAGTCATATTGAGAGAAAAAAACTTCCCACTGTGTACAGGCTTCTCTTCCATTTCCACTCCGCCAGTATCCACATTACGTTTAGTGCAATGATTGCGGAATAAATCCTCAAGCTGACGCACTTGAAAGTCTGATTCCGATCTTAAAGTCACCGTCAATTCTTTAAGTTCTATAGTGGCTTCAACCCCACGAAAGTCAAACCGGGTACCCACTTCTCTCACTGCATTGTCTACAGCATTATTTAATTCTACTTCATTAATTTCTGACACAATATCAAAAGAAGGCATAGTCTACTCAGGAAAAATAAAAAAGATAATTTACCAAAAATCTGCCAGTTGCGAAAGATGAAAAAACTGGATTATCAAGGACTCACCAGGATCTGTTGCTCTTAAAAAATTCAAAGTTTCTTAAAAATGCAATTGTGGATAAAATAAATTTCGGATTTGTTTATTTGTCAAGAACATATCTTAAATATAGTTTATCTTATTGATTTCAATGAATTTTATGGCTTTTTTGACCAGATTTCATACATGTTACTTATCCACAGTTTCTGTGCATAACTCTGTGAATAGCCTGTAAAACCGCTTGTATAATCAAACTTTTCTATCTTCTTTTACGTCCTACTCGCGACCATCTTTGTAGGTTGGGTCATGACCCAACGAGTTTTTTATCCAGGGAAAAAATTTTATGTTGGGTCATGACCCAACCTACAAAACCAAATCGCTCAAGGAATAATCAAGCAAGATGATTTCTCTGGTAATTTACGCCTAACTGTTTTAAATTAATCAAATACCTTCAAACAAAAAATGGAAATAATAATAACATCATGAAAAAACTAACCTTACTTTCTCTCGTTTCGACTTTGGCCTGCAGCTCGCTAACTTACGCAGATTGCATGGGTGGTGGTTGTTCTGCAAATGCGATGAAGGGTGGTGCACCATTCTTCGCTCTCGAAGGCGGTTTTGCAAATAATAGTTTCGATGGATATAACTTCACTTTATCACCTGCTCTAGGCACTATTACCTCTTCCGAAGATAAGCAGAATTATCTTGCGCGAATTTCAGCCGGAATGATAATGTCCATTGAAGAACAATTTGCAGTGAGTGGTGAATTAGGTTGGGGATACTATGGTAAAACGACTTTAACCCCTGTCTTTGTTAGTTATACAGGCCCTGTTTTTGTTCCTGGCTCACTAAACACCAGTTATGAATTATCTGGTTTCGATGCACTTGTCGGTATGCTCTATACTCAACCCAGCTTTAGTCTTTATTTCAAAGCCGGTGCTCTATTAGAGAATATGAAAATAAAAACCAATGCTAACTTTGTTTCATTTAATGTAGCTGACAGAATGCAATACACCAGCACTCAAACCGGAGTATTGCCGGAAGTGAAAGTAGGTGGTGCGTATAACTTTAATGAAAATTGGGCTTTAACTTTATCCTTAATGTATGCCTTTGGTTCTTCACCTGGAGTTACTGGTGATTTTAATACCGTTACAACAAATAGTAGTCTCGTGGTTAAAAACTCTAACCCGACTGTGGGTGGGGTAATGATTGGTATACAAGCAACTATTTAAGAGACAGATACGTTCACGAAACACTTTGTAGGTTGGGTCGTGACCCAACATAACCATCTCATTTACCTTTGAGATCTTTATGTTGGGTCACGACCCAACCTACTTTGTAATACCTTTTAAGCCCGAATCTGCCCTTGACCGTAAACTATCCATTGATAAGAGGTTAAAGCCTCAAGCCCCATTGGGCCCCGCGCATGTAATTTTTGCGTGCTAATACCAATTTCTGCACCCATACCAAATTGTCCACCATCAGTAAATGCAGTAGACGTATTCACATACAACGCAGCCGCGTCCACTTGCTCGAGAAAGCTTTGGATAGTTTGCGCATCTTCAGCAATAATAGCCTCACTATGACCAGAGGTATGATGGCTAATATGCGCTATCGCGTCCTCCGCTGAAGCCACCGTCTTCACAGACATTTTATAAGATAAAAATTCAATACCAAAATCTTCAGGTTTTGCTTTATGTAACAAAGCGACGGGGTATTTGGCTTGCAATACGGCATAACTGGGGGCATCTGCATAAATCTCTACTTTCTTTTCCGCTAATAATTCCACTAATTCATTTAAATGCACTAAGGCCTTTTGATGAATGAGCAATGTATCTAAAGCATTGCATACGCTGACACGTCTAGTTTTCGCATTGTTAATAATGAGGCGGCCTTGGGCAACATTGCCGCTGACATCAAAATAGGTATGCACAATACCAGCGCCTGTTTCAATCACCGGAATTTTAGCTTGTTCACGGACAAAACGAATGAGCTCCTGCCCTCCTCGTGGAATACAAACATCAACCAGGTTTACTGCATGTAATAACGTCTGTGTTGCCTTACGATCATTAGGCAGTAAATAAGCGGACTCTGCGGATAGTCCCTGTTTTTTGAGGGCTTGTTGAATCAAAGAGAACAAATAACGATTAGTATGCTCCGCCTCTTTGCCTCCTTTTAAAACACAGGCATTGCCTGCTTTAAAGCATAAGGAAAAGACATCAATAATAACATTGGGTCGAGATTCAAAAATGACCGCCACCACACCTAAAGGCACAGAGATTTTTTGAATGCGCAAACCATTAGGCATGTTTTGTTCGTGTAACAATTTACCGCAAGGGTTGGGTAGTGAAGCGACTAATTTAACATCTGCGGCTATCGCCAAGATCCGCAGCTCGTTTAATAGTAAACGATCATATTTCGGATCTGACTTGGACATGGCTTGTAGATCTTTGGCATTTTCTTGGACAATGTGCTGAGCAGATTGCGTTAATAAATCAGCTAAGCTTATGAGTACCTCTGTTCGTGTTTTATCCGCTAAATTTTTCAAGGAAGGACATTGTTCTTTAACACGCTTTAAGGTTTGCAGTACCTCATCCATGACGTTGTGCTCCTAAAAAAGATGCAAATGATCATAATGAATAAATTCCGGTTGATCTTTTTTTCCCAAATAACTCGTTAATTTTTCCGCGTCATATTTGGCTAGGCCTAAACCAATGACCTGCCCCTTACTCGTTTTAATCTCCACCAAATCACTTTTTTTAAACTCGCCATGACAGGATAGAATTCCAACGGGCAATAGACTTAAAGCGCGTTTACCTTCTTTTAAAACAGCGTACAGACCATCATTTACCACGATGGAGCCCATTTTTTTGTCGCT
>SCSO01000287.1 GCA_004297865.1 Legionella sp. | reverse complement strand
ATAATAATGGTATACTAGTTTTACAACCACTTCTTGGGGAGAATAAACATGCGTAGTCTAATTCCTTTAGTTTTAGCATTGTTATCTTCTATCTCTTATGCTGAATCCACTTTTCCTAAGGGCTGCCAACCTATGGTTGTACAAGGACAAGCTGTAACTATTCAAGCCAAAAAGAATAAGTTAATTTTTATCCACAATTTAGCCGGCACCGATCTTTGGATTACTCATCCGGTCACTGATCCCAGTGCCAGCGCGGGTTGGACTACCCGTCTGCAAGCTGGAAATTGGTCAGCCTTAGCAGTGGATAAAGGGCCTTTTGAATTGAGTTGTATTGAATCAAGACCTGGTCACGAACAACAAATCCCTTGTGAAGGCTCTATTGCAGTTTGCAAATGGAAAGGGGTTAAATTTCCTAAGAATGATGAAGCAGGGACCTATTGGGCAGCAGAAGATAAATCTTTAGATGCTCTAACCGCCGCTGTAGGGAGCCGAGGATTTGTAATCCCCATAGGCAAAACAAATGAATAACCAGGCAACTGGCGTTCTTGCTACTTCAATGGATAAGTGGTAGAACAAAGAGAAATACATTTAAGTGATAGCATGAAGAAAAAAATAAAATCGGCGAAAGGCTCGAGTAAAAACCCAAAAGATCCCTTTTATCAAAGGGAAAGTGAAAAATATGCCGACCCGATTCCCAGTCGCGAATACATCATGGAGCTCCTTACAGACTTTGGCAGACCCATGTCGCGCAATCAACTATTCGACAAATTGCACATAACAAGCCCAGACAAGCAAGAAACTATAGGATTTAGGCTCAAAGCTATGTTACGTGACGGTCAAATTATGCAAGATCGTCGCAACCGTTTTTGTCTTTTACAAAAAATCAATTTGCAGCGTGGCTCCGTTCAAGGCCATCCCGATGGCTATGGCTTTTTCATTCCCGATGATGGGGCTGAAGATATGGTCTTATCGGCCGTAGAAATGAAAGCCGTCATGCATGGTGATGTGGTTTTGGCTTATCAAGCCGGTTTAGACCGTCGCGGTAGACCTGAAGCGAAAATTCATGAAGTATTAGAACACGCCAATGCCACCGTGGTCGGTCGTTTCTTCACTGAACACGGGGTGAACTTTGTGCTCCCTGACAGTAAACGTCTGACTCAAGATATTTCCATTCCTACAGAATTTTCTTTGCAAGCAAAAAATGGGCAAATTGTCTTAGTGGAGTTAATTGCCTTTCCAAACAAACGCTCACAAGCCATTGGTAAAGTAATCCATATTCTCGGAGAGCATATGGCTCCGGGCATGGAAATACAAGTCGCCATTCACGCCCACGGTATTCCTTTTGAATGGCCGGATGATGTGAATGCAGAAGTGGCCAAAATTCCTCAACAAATTCAAGAAAGCCATTTGAAAGGACGTACCGATTTACGCGACCTTCCTTTTGTCACGATTGATGGCGAAGACGCAAAAGACTTCGATGATGCCGTGTATTGCTATAAAAAACCTAAAGGCGGTTATCAATTGTACGTGGCTATTGCTGATGTGAGTCATTATGTCAAAAAGGGTACGGCTTTAGATAAAGAGGGCGCTCGCCGCGGAAATTCCGTGTATTTCCCTGGTAAGGTAGTACCTATGTTGCCAGAGGCCTTATCAAATGGCTTATGCTCGCTGAATCCTCATGTGGATCGCCTATGTATGGTTGCGGAAATGTCCATCGGAGCTGATGGTAAAATTTCGCGCTCACGCTTCTATCGTGCGGTCATTCATTCTAAGGCTCGGCTAACTTATACCCAAGTAGGTCAATGGTTGAGTGACAAAAAAACCGATGAGGCGCATCAAGCCTTATGGCCGATGCTAGAATCCCTTTTTGATTTATATCAAACCTTGTTGGTCACCCGAAAAGAACGCGGTGCCATGGATTTTGAAACCACGGAAACTCGTATTGAATTCGATGAAAATAAAAAAATTAAATGCATTGTGCCGGTTATACGCAATGATGCGCATAAACTCATTGAAGAATGCATGCTAGCTGCTAACGTGTCCGTAGCGCGTTATTTGGAACGTGCCGAAATTCCTACTTTGTATCGCGTACATGCGGTTCCTGAAGAAGACAAAATTACTGCTCTACGCCAATTTTTAGGTGAATTAGGTTTGCAATTAGGCGGTGGCAAAAAACCTGGCCCTAAAGATTTTCAACGCACCATGAGTAGTATTGGCGATAGACCAGAGAAACATTTAATTGAAACAGTGATGCTGCGCTCACTAAAACAAGCGCAATATGTCGAAGCCAATGAAGGGCATTTTGGTCTTGCCTATTCTGCCTATACGCATTTTACTTCACCCATTCGTCGCTATCCGGATTTACTGATTCATCGCGCCATTGGTCATTTAATTGACAACCTACCGATCTATGAGTTTGATTATAGTCACGATGACATGAACCGCTTAGGCAAACATTCTTCGATGACCGAAAGACGTGCCGATGAAGCAACGAGAGAAGTCGTCTCTTGGCTCAAATGCGAGTACATGCAAGATAAATTGGGACAAGTATTTAAAGGCCGGATTTCTGCAGTGACCAGTTTTGGTATCTTTGTGGAATTGGA
>SCSO01000286.1 GCA_004297865.1 Legionella sp. | reverse complement strand
TTTTTTAGGCACCATTTTATTTTCCATTTTTATGATCCTTTGTTACAAATTTACACTGAACATGAATGTCCATATCAATAGTTTATTAAGTGACGTGAAATTATTGAAACAAAACCAAATAGAAACCTCCTTAGGATATAGAATAAGCTTTCACCAGTATGCCAAATCTCTCATGGCTGAGAATCCCTTGTGGGGGATTGGCACAGGTGGTTTTAAACATCGTTTTCTGCTAGATAACCCTATCCCTAATTGGGGGCCTAATGTTAATGAACCTCATAGCCAATATTGGTTTCTTTTGGTTGAGCAGGGTTTGGTCGGCATGTTATTGTTTTGCGCTTTTTTAGGGAGCTTAGTGATTTTTGCATTTAAACAATTACAAGAAACCCGTCCCATTCTCTTAGGGTTTCTCTTGGCATTTGTGGTTGGTTGTTTTACAGATACTCTTTTTAGTTATTCAGTAGTTGGTTATTTATTGGTCATGATAACCGCCGTTTGTTTTGGCGAGTATCATGAGCAAAGAGAGGGTTACCAAATGGCAATACGCTCTACAGGATTGCCTAAAGTGCATTCTTCGGAAATGGAACCATCATTACAAACCACCAGTCCATTGTCTTCGTAGGAGGGCAAAACCCCGCCTCTCCATAAACAACAGCCTTTAAGTAGCTGTAAATCCATAACGGCATGGCGGGTACAATAGCAGGCTGAATAAAACCCATTTCGACAAACTAAGCGTCCAGCCGACGAATCGCAATAATTAATCCCACCCATATCCCGGCAGCATCCGTCTGCAAAGGTGGGGGCAGCTGGTAGGCTCAATAGGCCCAAGAGTAATAGGGTTTTTAGTGGTCGCATCTTATTTCCCTTCTAAAATTCTCTTCTTATAGATTAACTATAGGATATTAAAATAAATTTTGCATAGGATAGAGTTGTAAAAGATAACTAGTCGCTAAACCAGCGAGCAGACCAAATAAATGCCCTTCCCAAGACACACCCTTTTTATTGGGAAATATGCCAAAGAAAATACCAGCAAAGTAATAAATACTGATGATTCCTAAAATAATGGTCGTTAAAGAAGCAGTTTGATAAATATTGACGACCAACAAACTCCAATACCCAGTAATTAAAGCGCTAGCACCGATATGTAGGCCTGGTTTAGCAAAACACCAAATCGCTAAACCACTTAAAATCGTAATTAGGACAGTGACTATCAAATAATAAGCTAGACCATTAACCAGGATAAAATTGCTTAGTACTAATAAAGGGATGGTATTAAAAAAAATATGATTAAAATTGCCGTGTAATAAGGGAGCAAAAAGAATACCAGGTAGCCCGCGTATTTGCCGAGGGATAATGCCTAACAATAAGAGACGTTGATCAATAAAATGGCTGCAAAAGAAGACTAGCCATGGAATGATGAGAATAATCTCTAAAACCGGAAGGTTCTTTTGGGTTTGTGCAAGAATTAAATTAATACTGGCGTTTAATTCTTCAATCATGATTTAGGCTCCTTAGTTTTAGGCGCTGGTGCGGGTAGTGCAACTACAATTTTACGTAGGGGCACAAAAAGCAGCGGATCCACTAAAGTTTGATTGACTACCATAGTCCAATGAAGATGGGGTCCAGTCACACGACCGGTCATGCCGACTAAGCCCACTTCTTCGCCTTGTTTAATTTGATCGCCTATGCGCACAGTGATTTCACTCAGATGAGCGTACAAAGAAAACACGCCCATACCATGATCAAGCACTACGATATTTCCGGTGAGAAAATAATTACCGGTGTCTACAACTACTCCATTGCTGGCTGCATAGACCGGTTTACCTTCCGGCGCTGCAATATCCAAACCGGAATGAGGATCGCGTGGTTGCTTGTTATAAATTCGTTTTAAACCAAATAAACTACTGATTGGGCCTTTAAGAGGGGCAGCGAAACTAGATTCAAAGGGGTTTGTATTAGAATATTGGCTAAAAAGTTTCGATAGTTTCTCTGCTTCTTGATCAATACGTATCTTCTCTTCAGGTGTAGGATCCACTTTACTTAAATCTTTAATGGTTAAGGATTGCGTAGTGTAAAACTTCTCACTAACTTGAAAAGGCACTCGTGCTTTAAAGGGTTTTTTGATATCCAAATATTGTACTGAGTCGGTATTATTTATAGGTATTGCGACTACTAAAAGCCATTGATTGGGTTTCTCGGAAGGGAGTACAGGGATGCGTTTTCCTGCAAAATAAGCTTCAGGTTGCTTTTTAACATCAACGGGTATAATGGTCAAACCACCATTCACCGAATGATTTTCCGGTAATTTCATTGCCCAAAACGTTTGGGACCAAGCTAAAAGAATGAAACCTAGGTAAATTAATTTATTCATCAGATCTTAATCCTTAATTTCTAATACTTCACACGCTAAACTGCCTTTGGCTAAACGAACCAGAATAG
>SCSO01000285.1 GCA_004297865.1 Legionella sp. | reverse complement strand
AGCAATTTTAAAAGGATTTCTCTTGGTTTTATCAACCTCGGAAACTGGGAAATGGGCTAGGGTAGTGTTGGGGGAGTAGAAGGTTACTTCGTCTTGGATTACGTCGTAGGTTTGTCTTACTACGCCTAGATCCTGTAATTTGTCAGTAAATTGGCCGAAATCGTTGAGGGTTTTTACTCTTTCTGAGCAAAGGGCTTTTATTTTCTTTTGGGTGTCTCTGGGGCCCGATAAGGCCATGTCTTTAGCGTATAGATTGGTGGTAAAAACGGCGGAGATTAACAGTAATAAGCATTTATTATAACTTTTCATGTGTTTTAACCCTTTGATTTTTAAAGCGCGCAGTATACCAGAAGCTATTGTTTACGCTAGATATTCATTTTGGGCTCCTTACTGTTCAAATAAGCGACTTTATGTTAATATATGGATCTATTTTGTATCTATATGCAGATGGTGTACTAAATTATGGCTTTTTATCTCTTTCCAGACGCTATGTATCAACGATTTTTAGCGGCTAATGCGGAAAACTCACACTTTTACGCCCGACGTAACTACTTATCCCAATCATTAGAAAGCGCCTATGATTTTTATAATTTTTGCACTAAACAATATCTAGGTTTAGGCGCATTATTGCAGTTTATTCCGGGTACAAATGCTCATCTTACGCGTACACAATTATTGGATGAATTATCCCCTTCAATACAATCGCTTCAAGAATCACTGGGTATACAACCTGCATTTATATCTTATCGTTTGGGGGGTGGAGGAGAATTTTATTGGTTTAAAAAACACGCTTTTCTGCAACCACTTTATTCTTATTTGAATGTCGGTTTTATATTCAAATTATTAGACGATATTGCAGATGGCTTTGAACGTTCAGGTATAGAGACAAATAAGAAGTCGCCCTTAATCAGGATCGCTTTTAAATTTCCAATTTTAAAAAATATTTTCTATGTTGATAGTGAAAGAAAGATTGTTCTTGACGATGATGCGTTAAAAAATGTTCTGCACTCCATTATAAATCCCCTTCGAATTATCGATGATGCACTCTCCTTTTTACATCTAGGGGTTTATAGACTCTTGGATATTGGATCTGAACGTCATAGCAATTCATCCACCCCTCTTGGATTATTGAAAGCAGCAATAGGTCTAGTTTTTTGGCTCATTAAATTACCTGTAAAAGTGCTTAAACATGCAATCGATTTTTCTCTTAATATGGTTCAGACCTTACTCATCGCTCCAGTTATGCACGTTATAAATAGTATTCAAGTCGCTTATCAAAATAAGGACAAACAAGTTCTGATAGTGACTACTAAGCAGCTTCAAGACCTGAAAGAGTTAAGACGGACTGCTAAAGGGCGTGCAGATACGAGCTATTCTAAAATGACTCAATCAATAGGCTATACAAAAGAATACATTGGGATAACCAAAGAGGAACTCTATAGAGAGAATAGCGAGGAACGAGTTGTGGCTATTCGTGCAGCCAGTACAAAAATAGCTTCACTGTCCTCTTTGCTTGCAATTGTTAATATTTTTAGTGCTAATCACAAGATAGCTAAAAATGAGCCAGAGGCTATTGAGTCTGCAAAAAAAGTATTATTCAGTAACTAAATCATCGAACAGGGTCCAACTTAGGAAAATTTATGGAAACAAAATTAGAAATAACACCCCAGGATAAAGAGAAAATAAGACTTGTTTATACACAAATTCAGCTCTTTGCTAAAGAATTTGAGAAAGAGCTTCAAGGGGCAGCTTTTATAGACAATGGACCTGCAGTTACGGTTAAAATCGAAGAAAGACCAGAGACCGTTTTAATGTTAAGGTCATTCTTTTCCTCAAATCACAATTTAATTCCAGCCGGTATGCAACTGGATATTGATGTAGATCCATCGTTAACTTATTAGGAAAGATTAGGCATCAAAATTAATACTGGCAATAAGTACTGTATTTTTATTAACAAGTTGTGCCGAAGTTTACAAAATGGAGACCAATAGGAGCCATCGTCGATTTGAAGTTGGATGTAGCCAAGTGCGCAATTTTAATTGCAAAAAAACAAGGTTTGAACCTTCCTGGATGCAATTTTTGGGCATTGTTGACCGTCAAATAATAATCAATTATGGTAGTGTTTCACTGTTTGATCCCTTTAGCGAATAAGGTCTTTTTATGAAAACTAAGTTCACGGATTTATATCATCTTTATCATAAAGCTGAAACAGCTTTGTATGTTAAGAAAATGAATACTGTTATTCCTGAGAATAAGGATACAGTAACTTCTGAAGATCTTATGGCGCATGAGGACGCTCTTCTAGTAGATCCAAAATACCATGATCAGGCTTTTGAAAAAGCGATAAAAAAGTTCATGAGTCAATATCAGGATCGTAGTACTGAAGTGAAGAATGCTTTATTGTCTAGAGATATACCTCCTAGTTTGGAGTCGCTGATTAAAGAAGCGTTTCTTAGGAAACTAAATAGAGAAAAAGAAAGTGAGTTAAAACGTTTATATAATTTGCAAGAACCGGATCCTGATCAAGATGTTCTTGATCCACAAGAAATAGAAAAAAAATTGTCTAAAGATCATTTGACTCAATACAATCAAAACGTTGAGAGACTCACCAAGGAATTAGATTACGACCACTTAAGTAATTGTACAAAAGAAAATATTTTCAATGCGTTAATGAAACAATTGCAACCGCAAATTATTAAAGATCCAGAGTATGCTGTAGTTCTTAAGCAGTATGAAAACGATAACGTTAGAATTCGGGCCATAGAAAACCAAAAATGGGTCATCTTTAAAATTTTAGATGACAAAACATTTTCTTATTCTTTTGATGATTTTGATAAAAATGATTATAAACCAAGAAGGTTATGTAAATTAGCTGAACAGTTAATTAACACGCCAGTAAAACCGAATACAGCAAGTGATGAATTAGTTAAAACCATTAATGTTTGGCGGGGCAAAGTCTATAACGGTAAAAGTAACCAAGAAGTTTTTACCGCGCCAGGATGGTCACGTTTCTTTCCTTGCGTTCCTCACGAGAGTGATACCTTTATCAAGAAATGTCTTAAGGCAGCGCAAACGACTTTCTCCGACGAGGATATGACTAATATCATCATTATGGGGAAAAGGCCTTAAAACAATGGAATCCTAATGAAAAACACTTTTGCGGATAAAATCAAACAAGGTTATGATGCCATCGCTGATGTTTGGGAAAAAGAAAGAGATTGGTACCTTGAACAAAATCCTCTTAAGCAATTCATTTCTCATTTAGAACCGAAAGCTAAAATTCTAGATGTGGGCTGTGGCTCAGGAAAACCTATCGCTGCCTATTTAATAACGAAAGGCTTTGATGTGTTTGGCATGGATATATCTCCCAAACAAATAGAGCACGCAAAACACATCATTCCAGAAGATCAATTGTTTATTGCTGATATTTGCAGCTTTGAAACGGCACTTCGTTTTGATGGCATCGTGTGTTGGTTTGCGCTATTCCATATTCCTACCAGTCAGTATCTTGCGGTATTAAAGAAATTCTATTCATTCTTAAACCCTAACGGGATCTTATGTATTACTTTTGCTGATACTAATGTTGAACCCGAAGGCACTGAGTTAAAAATAATTGATGAAAACACTATCGAATCGGAAATGTTCGGTGAGCGATTTATACACAGTGGTCTCCCAGCGGAAAAGAATACACAACTCATTGAAGAAGTGGGGTTTAGCATCATTTCAAATGATTTGGATCAACCGGGTAATCAAGTGATTATCGCTAGAAAAAACTCCAAATAAGAATATTATAAAAAATATGAAAAAATACCTAACTAGCTTTTTAGTACTCACTATATCCTTTTTTTTGATCTGGGGATTTGCGCGACCTTATCATATATCAGGGGACTGCATGGAGCCTGCTATTAAAGATGGGAAATTATACTTTTTAGATCGCATCACTCCTTTTCTCAGAAAGTACCAAATAAACGATATTATTTTATTCAATCATGAGGGAAAAACGTGGATATCTCGTGTTGTAGCTCTAGAAAATAACACGATTCAGATTGATGAGGGTCGTATAGTAGTTAATGATAATATGCTTCCCAATAATAAAATTACTAGGAATTGGTCTAAATGGAAATATGGCTCTTACGCTATTAATCAGCCATTTCAAGTGCCTTCGCACCATCTTTTTGTTCTCTCAGATAACCTCTCGGCACAGCACGATGATAGCCGGGTTTTTGGATCAGTTTCACAAGAGTCGGTTTTAGGACTTGTAAGGTGACTTGATGAAAACTGAATTCTTAATATTCAATGGACTTATTATTAGATAATAGCCGGGCTAAGCAGCCCAGCTATATTAGAAGAGGACAAGATTAATTAGTCGCATCAGGTGTTGTATCATCATCATCGTCATCAGTATCTGATCCAGAACCGGTATTAGTAGTCGTACCAGTATTAGTACCGTTATCTAAGCTATTACCGCCAGTTGTATCTGTACTGGTATTATCTCCTGCACTACTGCTGCTTCCAGCACTACTTGATGAACCACCTGAGCTGCCACTGTCAGCGGCATATCCAGTTGAAAATGCTAACATAGCTAATAATACTAAAAATATCTTTTTCATGATGTGCTCCTTGCAAAATTACTTAAATAAATAGAAAAATAGCTCGCGATTGAGACATGAAATTTCATTATGATCAAAAACAAGGCAATTGTAATGATGGACCATTTTATTCATGAATGCAAATTACAATTTTAAAATTCATCGTAATTTACTGATTTTGTTAAATTTTTTAGAAGAATCAATTGGAGGTACGAGCAGTAGGCTAAGGGAGTTGAATAATGCTCATTGCGCCTTACGTTTCATATAAACCTTAGTGTGTTTATCCGCGTAATTTTTATACCCTTTATTCTTAAAGCGCCATCTCGCGATGTAATCAATGATGGGGTCGCTCACTCCGTTTAAGAAGGCATATTGGACATTATCATATTTATGATGGGCTTTATGGTGGGCTTTAGAGAGTAGGATATGGTGCTCTTGTAGCCATAAAATGAAGGTATTCTCTTCGGTGGCATTGTGACACCAGTAATGGGATATTTCTGATAGAGTGGAAAAAATACCGAAGGCTACTAGTCCTAGGTTTAGCGGGGTGGGAATTGAGAAAGTGAATTGGCAAATAACTAGGGACAATAAATAGAAAAATAACCAAAATTTCGCACCGGATTCATCAAAGTATACTCTTAAAAGTGGTCGAACTTTATAAACCAATTTGGCGTGGTGTAAGTGAAATACGGCAACTAAAGGGCCAATAACGGAAGTGTAATGGGTGTTATTGTCCATCATCATATGAACTAAACCATTCACTAAATCAGTAATCAGATAAGTTATAAATAAAACGAATAGACAGACAAAAATGGAAGTGTGGCTAAAAGATGAAAAATAAAACAGGTTAAACAAGCTAAGAGCTTGAAGGCTCACATTAAAAAATGAAGTGAGTATTTCTATGCGGTGATATCCTTGGTTTTCATATTTATCCATAGCTTGGATAAATTCTTCGGTGTGTCTATCCAAGTCCTGCTCATTGTCCACAAAGGTTTCCTAATTGTGTGATTATTAACTTATTTAATATAGCACTAAAATCTAATTTGAGCGCAGCGGCTACTTCTTGGGAATAATTTTAATTTTTTCTAAATAAGGTTTTTCCACTTCTTCAATTAGGGCATCAAATTCTTTAAAGGAAATCACGTCGCCTACGTTAGGTACATTACCGCAACGGTATATGATAAGTCCATATAAAGTGCTTAAACTTTCTTCGTCACGTCGCAGAGTGATACTGCAATTTAATGCTTGCTCTAAGGAGTAAAGCGAACAATCTCCCGTGGTGGTGATGGTGCCATCGGGGTGTTTAACCCAGTTTTCATGGGTACGATGAAACTCGTCTTTAATCTTTCCGATTAATACACGTAGGAGATTGTCTAGAGTCACAAAGCCAATGTTCGTGTCTTTACTATTATAAATCACCGCAAAATGTGGAGAGCCTTCTCTAAATTTGCGTAATAAATGCAAGGCGGAAAATTTATCATTCACTTTTAATATGGGGCGCACGTATTCTGATAAATTATTGATGCTATTTTGTCTTAAAAAGTCAGCAAATAAATCTTTCACGTGAATGATGCCGATGATTTCTTTGGTTTCGGAATTATAAATAGGATAACGACTGTAGCGGCTATCGATAATTTTTTGATAGAGGGCTTGAGGTGATTCAGCAACATCTAAAAGAATCATGTCAGACGCAGGACGCATAATATCTGTCACCGTCAATTCAGCAAAATCCAGGGCATGTTGTAAAATATTTCTCTCTTCGTGGCCACCGACTCCATGCACATAGGTACTGTTTAAAATCAATTTTAACTCTTCATTCGAATAAATTCCTTCTTGGTTATTGGGAGAATTGAGTTTAAACGCTGACAGGAGAAAATTAGAACAAAAGTTGAGGAGCCAAATTGCTGGGTACATTAACCAATAAAAGACATATAAAGGAATGGATGTCCAAATAGCAATAGTCTCTGCTTGCCGGATAGCTAAGGATTTGGGCATTAATTCACCAACCACTATGTGCAGAAAGGAAATAAGGCCAAAAGCTAATAAAAAAGAGCTAATTTCAATTATTTTAGGTGATTGCAGGCCTAAGAGGTGAAATAAAGGCCCGAATAAATAGGCAAAAGCAGGCTCTCCAATCCAACCTAGTCCTAAGGAGGCTAAGGTAATACCCAGCTGGCAGACGGATAAATAGGTGTCTAATTGCTTGTTAATTTGTGCGAGCAAGCGGCCACGCAAGCCATAATTGCTCCTAATGGCTTGAATGCGGGTATTACGTATTTTGACCATACTGAATTCAGAAGCCACGAAAAAGGCATTTAATAGTACCAAAAACATGGCAATGGAAATCATTAATAAGGTATACATGCAAAAAACCTAATAAATGAAAGACTTAATACTATCATGATCACTTTCTTTAGTAAAAACCGGCGGTTATGGTATTAAAATTAGCTAATTTGCAAATATTTTGCTAGATTTAATGATATTGGAAGCAGTATAAAATGGGCTATTAAGGATAATTGTCATGACGACTCCAGAAAAACCAGAAAATGAAGAAGAACGTTTAGAAGCTCTGCGTTACTTAAACATTTTAGATACAGACTCAGAAGAGCGTTTTGACCGTATTACGCGCATTGCTTGTAAGTTATTTAATGTACCCATTGCTCAGGTCTCGCTAATCGATTCTGATCGTCAATGGATTAAATCCACCCAAGGTCTTGATGTTAAACAAGCTGATAGGAAAACCTCATTTTGTGCGCATGCCATTTTGAAAGATGAAATGATGATGGTAGAAGACGCGAGCAAAGACAAACGTTTTGTGAACAATCCTTATGTCATTGGCGAGTCCAATGTTAAATTCTATTTAGGCTGCCCAATAAAGGTCAACAATCAAAATATAGGTACGCTCTGTATTCTTGATGATAAGGTGAGACGCTTAAGAAAAACGGATATGAGCATGATGAAGGATCTCGCTGAAATGGTGCGGTTAGAATTAGAGTCAGTCCATTTATCGACTACCGATGAATTAACGGGATTGTCCAATCGTCGTGGCTTTTTGAAAATAGCGCAGTATGTTTTTAAAATTTGTCAGCGCGATGATATAAGTTTTACGCTCATCAATTTTGATATCGATAAATTTAAACAGATTAATGATACCTTTGGTCACGCCGAAGGAGATATAGTATTAAAAATATTCGCTGATTGTTTATCAGACTGTTTTCGTGGATCAGATGTGATTGCGCGTATAGAGAATGATGAATTTTGCGTTTTATGCTCTGGCTTAATAGAAGAAGATGTGGATAAGGTATTGGAGCGTCTGCAACAAAGCATTCATGTGAATCAGTCGGATAAATATAAAATTTCATATAGTGTGGGCCATGTGCAATACAATAAAAATGAGCACCGCACTCTGCATGATTTGATCAAATTAGCGGATATGAAAATGCATAGAGATAAAAATCGTCCGCATGAATAACCAAACTCAGACTAACCCCTGATAGGTTAACTCCATTTTGGATTCCGCTACACTCTGTTCAGGAGTGTTATTTTTTGAATTATTAAATAGACCAAATCGGTTATTTCCAAGCTGGGAATCAGTATTTGGATGGCATTTGGATAGGATCATTTGCCATATCAGCATACTACTCAATATAAACATCGCTGCAAAAAAGGGTGAAATCCCGGTGTTTTTATAGATGCTGTGAAAATCATTAGTCTTATTATTAACTCCCCCCAGAGCCGTTAGTGCATAGCATAAGTTACCCACCACGGAAAACCAGCAAGATAAGCGTAAATGCGAACTGAATTGAGGTTTTTGTTTTGCCATAACTTGGGCCAGGTATAAAGAACAATAACCCCAAAGTAAATCAGCACTAGGACCTGCTGCGGAAATAAGCGCGTTTATGGTTCTTGTTTTGTGATGAGATGAGCTTTCAAATACCTCATAACTGGTTATACCGCCATAAGGAGGGTTTAATTGTATTTGCGGGTTAGAGTGGGGATAAAAATACAAGGCAGTTAAGGCATGAGCTGTTTCATGAAGCAGAGTTGAACGGTAGATAGCATCAAAATTGGCAAAAAACACGCTACGAATCCAGTTAGATTGCGAGTCATGAAAAGGTTCATTTAGCCAAAGAGGCAAGCGTAACAAAAAATTAATCATTCCCACGGCGCATGCAATGGTCAGGGGATGAAAACAAAAAGGAACAGTTGGGGAAAGAAAAGGGGTCATCGCTGCAGCGGAAAGTAGTAAGAAACTTGACTCTAATCCACTGGCGAACAGTGCTTGGGAAAGTCTATTGGGTTGTGGTGGCAGAGATAACTGGCTTTCTTCGTCTCGAAGCCTTACTGTAAACATCGATGCATCCTAGCGGAAAAACATGTTCTTCATGAACACTCTGTGCGTTTTTGGAGATTATCGGAAAGACTGGTGAGGGTCAATCGATAAAAGCAATCCTTTGCTTAATAGACCTTGATTACATTGCAAGAGCGGGGACTTGAGCAGGGCTAAGATTCATAACCTTCTCAAACAAATCACTAATCTGGAATTGGGGCTTCATTGTAATAACTACATCATGTCTAATTCCAATGGCTGCCTTGTTCGTATCGGTATTATAAGTAAGATCTAAATCATTATTTACTGCCCATTTAGCCAAATTTATTTTAGCTTTTTTCAAATTATCAGCGTCGGCAAAACTAAGAATTAAATGAGTGGTGTTATTAAAAAATGTTAATTGAGAGTTAAATTTAGTCTCAAGTATCTTCTCCAAAGAGGGTTTCATCTTGTCATGCAGCATACGTTCTTCAAAATTTAATAAAGACAATTTTGTTAGTGTAAAAGAGCTTAAAGGAAGCTCGATGGTGGTGGGGACTACTTCAAGTACCTTTGGTGCTTTGGGTACTTGAGGCGCTTCGGGTTTGGGGAGTAGTTGAGCTTCTTGATGTAATTTTAAGATTTTGCGTTCCGCTTCAAGCATTTTTTCAAGTTGCTTGAGATCTTTAATGGAAG
>SCSO01000284.1 GCA_004297865.1 Legionella sp. | reverse complement strand
TATCGAAGCTTTGTTAACTGATGATACAGATAACGCTGGTGCAGAGGCACTAGCTAATGCCTTTTCTGCGACGGCTTCTTTAGTCGAAGGTGCTTTTTCAGGGGCACTCGCTGTTTTCAAAATCACGGGAGCACTAACGCTCACGCTAGTAGAAGACAAAGGCGCCTGGAGTTGTTGAGCTAAGCCTTTTAATAAATTGGCAGCAGCATCTAACTGTTTTGCAGTTTTTTCCACTTCAGGCTGTAAAGTATTTAATACAGTTTGATCTCTAATTTGTAACTGTAAAGACATATTACGTTCTTTTTCTGCTTGTAATTGCGTACTTAAACTCGCAACCTGATTAGTCAAGCGCTCTAGTTCAGAGAGCATCAATTTTTGAGTTTCTGCATGGGCCTTCATCATGCTATTTATAGTAGCATTAAGTTCGCTTAGGAGTTTTTCTCCTGGATTTGCATTAGATCTTGAAGGAATGTTCAAACTAGTGAAAGTGGGAAATGAAGTATTCGTTTTTTCTTTGTATTTTGCAAAAAAATCACACCAACATTGAACAAGATAAGGATGAGTTTTATACGTATCAAGAATTACTGAATGAAACGCTTCGATGACATTGATATCATTAAATACCGCAGCACTATCCCTAAAGGTATTTAAGAAAATACGAAGTTCTACTACAAGCGCCGCTCTAATTTCACCCGATTTAAGAATGATTCCATCATTGCCCTTTTCGTATTGATTAACAAAAGTTGCAAATAATTCAAGAAAACTTGCACTAAGAGCCATGATATAGTCCTACATCTTCGTCCTTAAAGGCTACATTTAATAGAAGTTTATTGATGATTTCAATGTATTGGTCGAAATTTTTTCATTTGGAATACAAATTACGAGCGAGATTTTAGCCAGCCTGCAATACTGTATCGAGATTGTTGAGTAAGACAGACTTCATGTGGAAGTTCACTTTTAAAACAAATGAAGCGGTTGGGCTGTGGCAGAACTTGAGTAAGCAATTGATCATCTGCATCATACAATTTGAGTTGACCTCCAAAGTCTTCTTGCCAATCAGAATTTAAATAATAAACAAAGGAAATCTTTCTATCTTTATTATTGGCGAATTGATCCACATGTTTTTTGTAATAGGAGCCTGGTTGATAAGCAGCAAAATGGGTTTCAAATTCGCTGAGGTTAAGAAATAAGGATTGATTAAGTGTTTTAGCGAGTTCAGTGATTTTTTTTAAATAAAGCTGAATGGTTGAGTTTGGAGAGTTTTCATCTAACCAAGAAATAGAGTCGGTACGAATTGCATCATTGCGATGAGCTGCTAATTTTTGCCCAATTTTCGCACTTCTTAATTGACCTTGTTGCGCGAGTTCCTGGATATGCGTTCTTAAGGCTTGATAATCCTTGGGCGCAAGGAAATCCTCGATAATGTGATAGCCCTGGGTACAAAGCTGGTCAGTTAGTAATTGTGCTTGAATCAAGTGAACCTGTAGGTGCTTATTTTTGTGTTGACTGATTTTACTCTATGCTCGATAAGTTGCAAGTCACCTAGTGAGTATGCTCTTCTACATCGTGCCTACCTTCTAGAAGAACTTGATAGTCACGCCAATTAGGCATAAATTGGGTCATCAATTCGTAAAAACGAGCATTGTGACTAGCTTCTAATAAATGCACCAACTCATGGACTAAGACGTATTCTATGCATTCGCGGTTTTTTTTGATGAGATTAAGATTTAGCCAAATACGTTTTGCATAGGGATTGCAAGAACCCCAGCGCGTTTTCATTTTCTTTATACCCCATTCATTGACTAGAACTCCGATTTTGAAAGCCCAATAATCTATCATCTGGGGTACAATAGTTTCTAATTGATATCTATACCAACGATCCAATAATAGTTTTTTTTGTGCTTCAGAAATGTCATAGGGTAAATAGCAATGTAATAAATGCCCAAGGGGTCTGATTTGTACGGGTCCGTTATGTTCAGTAATCAAAGTGACATAAGTGCTGCCCAAAAAGTCAACAGGTGCGCCAGTTTGTAAGCCTTCCTCTGGTGGAGGAGGTAGGCTTTGGATGTGATTGCGTTGCTTCTTAATCCAGTCCTTTTTTTCTAGCAAATGTTGACGAATGAGCTTTTCACTAAATTTAAGCGGTGCACTAACTCTTACCTCACCATCAGGTGGGTAAATTCTTACATTGAAGCTTTTAATCCGCTTTCGCGTGACTTGAATGGGAATACCGTCAATTTTTATGATCATTTTTTATCGTTCCGCACCATAACAAGGACTATCAATGTATTCGCCATCGATGTCGAGAACCATATTCACACTGGCTCTTTGATAGCGCGCGAGTATATCGTATTGTGCTTTAGTTATGTAGCCATAAGAGCTGCCACAATAAACTAAAGATCTGGCTCCAGGTTTTGATTTTTCTTGAACACGTAGTTCACAATCCCAGCGAAATTTGGTTAAATCGCAGTCCGCTAACGCCATACTGGTGGGCAATAGTAATAAAATAAAACAAGAAGTCCATTTATTTATCATTATACTTCCCCAATTAGCTAGTTTATTTTAAGTATAGGATAACAATCAGTTTTTATGTTTTATTTTGTAGCAATTTTTTTGGAGTTCACATGCTGGATTCAAGTGCAGACTACCTACAAGCACTGCGTGAGGGAAAATACCTTTTGTTTTTAGAATGGGTGGAATTTATCAATGGAAGTGGTGGTGCGGGTGTGGAGCGAGGTGGGGATACTACACTCAATTTATTGGTTTTCGAATGGTTGAAAGTAGGTTTTACCTTAGAAGATGCCCAACGAGTAGCCATTTTATATGCCGTTCATAAACAACTAAATAGTCCACTGAGCTCAGGAATATTGGATTATTCTGTAACTACCCTCTTAAGCGTTACATTTCAATGCATGGTTTATTCTGCTGAAAATCTGCCTAAACCAGCTAATGTCGACTTCCTAGCGCAATTGGGGGTATCAATACCAAACTTTGAGCAAAAGTTGCAAATAAAAGTTGCTGAGTTTAGTACTTGGCCAATCGATAAAGTAAAAGTAGATGGTGCTTGGCAACATATTATGGAGATGGTGAAGCCCCGGGAGTTGGTTGAAGAGTATCTTTTGTTTTTAAGTACTGTTCCTTATGATGATTTCAAGGCTAGCCGTACAGCTGTACTTAGAGGTTTGCAGGATGATTTGCTGCGACATAAGGTAATGACTTTAGAGGTTTCCAACGGAATTTCTCAAAATATCAATTTAATTAGAAAAATGCAGCCCCACGAAGGGGAAATTTATTATCTCAATGCGCTTTCACCTTTATCATTAATGGAAAAAATGGAAAAATGTATTCAGTGGGCTACTGAAGGGGCGCAGCGTTTTTTTAGTTCTCCGGAAAGGAATAATCCAGCGACCCAATTGATTGATTCTGGGGTAGCGGCTCCGGGTCTTGGTTCTAAGGTTAAAGAAGAATAGGGATTAAACTACTCATTTACGGATTAAATTGTCATCTCCGCGAAGGCGGAGATCTATCTTTGTATTGGGATTATACTAAATTCAGAGATAGATTCCCGCTTGCGCGGGAATGACAAAATAACATTTCGATTAGCCAGAAGGCTATAGGCTGTGAAGCCTAGTTTTAGACTGAAAGGATGACTGCGATCTTCCTGGATTAGTCTGCTTTTTTAGTTGCTAACTTTTCTTTGATACGTGCTGCACGGCCAGCTAAATTACGTAAGTAATACAATTTAGCACGACGTACGTCACCACGTCTTTTAACAGTGATGCTGTCCACGATAGGGCTGTAGGTTTGGAACACACGCTCAACACCGACGTTGTGAGAAATCTTACGTACAGTGAAAGCAGAGTTTAAACCACGATTACGTTTAGCAATAACAATCCCTTCAAATGCTTGTAAACGCTCACGAGTACCTTCAATTACCTTAACTTGTACTAGCACAGTGTCACCAGGACTGAAATCTGGGATTTCTTTACCTTGCATTTGCTCGGCATTTAATTTGTCAATAATATTAGTCATAGACTACTCCTCAAATTGGTTATCCCTAACAGGAACACCGGGATTGTAATATCGTTACGATATATGCTCTTTTTTAAATTCTTCAAGCAATTGCTTGTCTCTTTCCGTTAATTCAATGTTCTGCAGTAAATCAGGGCGTTTTAGCCATGTTTTACCCAGAGATTGTTTCCTTCGCCATCGTTCGATGTCTTTATGATTACCCCCTAATAAAACCGGAGGCACCTCTATACCATCGATGCTAGCTGGGCGGGTGTAATGGGGGCAATCGAGAAGACCATTCATGAATGAATCTTGCTCTGCTGAGCCCAAATGTCCTAAACTCCCCGGTAATAAACGAATAATCGCATCTATGAATACCGAAGCAGCCAATTCGCCACCGCTTACAACAAAATCTCCTAAGGACCATTCTTCATCCACATGATGACTAATGATTCTCTCATCAATGCCTTCATAACGCCCTGCAACAAATAACAAGGGCTGTTGCGCAAGTGCCACCTGATTTAATTCAGCCTGCCGAATCACTTTACCTTGTGGGCTTAAGTAAATCGTTTTGCAGTGCTTGGGCATTTGACTGCGCGCATGACTTATTGCCGCATGCAAGGGCTCGTACATCATGACCATGCCTGGTCCACCACCGTAAGGACTATCGTCCACCTGGCGGTAAGGTCGTGCGGACCAATCGCGAGGGTTCCAAACATCAAGTTTTGCTAAACCCTGTTCTATCGCTCTACCCGTAACCCCAAGTTTTAAACAGTCAAGGATTTCGGGGATTAAGCTGATGACCCCAACATGAAGCACCACTTAAAAGTCCATATCCCAGTCAACGGTTATTATTTGTTGACTGTTATCAATATTTAAAATGTAAACATCGGGTAAATAAGGAATTAAATGCCTTTTCTCCCCTTGAACAACCAGGACATCATTTGAACCAGTGGGTAGAATTTCACTGACCACACCAAGAGGTTCGCCCTTAGTATTAATCACTTTCATTCCAATCAGCTGATGCCAGTAATATTCACCTGGTGCTAGTTCAGCAAGTTGTTCATGCGAAACAGCAATCTCAATATTAGTCAAACGAGCTACTGATTCACGTTCAGGATAACCTGCAACCTGGGCAACAATCGCTTTATTATGTGTTTCCACAGACAAGATCTTAATTGGTTGCCACTGGTTGTTTAAAAAGGCATGCCAGTCAGTGTACCTCAGGATATTATCTCGGGGTTCAGTAAAAGAATGTACCGTTACAAAACCTTTTATCCCATGAGGACGGCCAAATCGACCTATAACTACCCAGTTTGCCTTGTTATTCACTTGATTACGCAGCTTTCTCTTTATTGAACTCTTTAATTAATGCACTAACGCGATCTGACAATTGTGCACCAACGCTTAGCCAATGAGCTACTTTATCCATTTCTACATGTAGACGAACTTCTTGTCCACGTGCAACAGGGTTAAAATAACCAATACGTTCAATGTAGTTCCCATCGCGACGTTTGCGGCTATCTGTGACTACCAAGTGATAAAAAGGACGCTTTTTGGCGCCGCCTCGTGATAAACGTATAACGACCATTATTTTCCTCTAGTTAGAGCGGTTACATAAAAATGCCGTGTATTGTACGAAAATTAACTCGACATGGGAAGCGATTCTTCCGAATTATTTCAAATCATCTGGAAACATACCTTTGAGTCCAGCCATACCCCCTAATCCACGCATCATTTTTTGCATTCCACCAGGTTTGGTAAACTTTTTCATCATTTTCTGCATTTGTTCAAATTGCTTTAATAAACGATTCACGTCTTGGATCTGCGTACCAGAACCTTGAGCAATTCTACGCTTTCTGGATCCCACGATGATCTTAGGTACACGCCGTTCTTTACGCGTCATCGAATTGATAATAGCAATAGTTTGAGCCATGGACTTCTCATTGACTTGTTGCATGGCGTGTTGGGGTAGTTGGTTCATTCCTGGAAGTTTGCTCATCATTCCAGTAATGCCACCCATGTTATTCATTTGTAATAACTGTTGTTTAAAGTCTTCTAAATCAAAGCCTTTGCCTTGTTTAATCTTCTTTTCTAATTTTTCACTGGTTTTAGCATCACTTTTACGTTTGACTTCTTCAATAAGAGTGAGGATGTCCCCCATACCTAAAATTCTTGAGGCAATACGTTCTGGATGGAAAGGCTCCAATGCTTCAATTTTCTCGCCGCTACCAATAAATTTAATTGGCTTTCCAGTGATTTGTCTTACTGATAGGGCCGCACCACCGCGGGCATCCCCGTCGGTTTTAGTTAAAATAACCCCGGTCAATGGTAAAGCATCATGGAAGGCTTTAGCAGTATTTGCTGCATCTTGCCCAGTCATACTATCCACAACGAATAGAGTTTCAATAGGGTTAATTGCTTGATGTAACCCTTTAATTTCCCCCATCATTTCCGTATCAATGTGCATACGACCAGCGGTATCGATAATCAGCACATCCATAAATTGTTTTTTGGCGGCTTCTAAGGCTTTTTGCGCAATGCTAATGGGCTTTTCGGTGGTTTCTGAGGGGAAGAAAGCCACATCTACTTGTTCTGCAAGGACTTTTAACTGTTGAATAGCGGCAGGTCGATACACGTCAGCACTGACCATCATGACCTTTTTGTTTTCGGTTTCTTTTAAATAACGAGCTAGCTTAGCGGCACTGGTGGTTTTACCTGAGCCTTGTAGACCCGCCAGCAAAAATACAGCAGGGGGCTGGGTTTTAAAATCCAGCTCGGCACGCTCATCACCCATGATATGCACTAATTCATCATGGAAGATTTTTACAAAGGCTTGATCGGGATTTAAGCTAGTTAAAACCTCTTGCCCCAAGGCCTTTTCTTTGACTTGCTCAATAAAACTTTTGATAACGGGTAGGGCAACATCGGCCTCAATCAGTGAAAGTCTAACCTCTCGTAAGGCAGGTTGAATATTTTCTTCAGTTAAGCGACCCTGTCCGCGTAGGTTTTTAAAGGTACGGGTCAAACGCTCCGTTAAGCTATCAAACATAAATAAAGTACCCGAAAAAAATAGGCACTATAGCATAGAGCGAACAAGCTATGCCATATATTCTGCAACTGATGTATCTTTCCAGACTTACACTTTCAAAAAGAATTTAGTATAGTAGTGACGTTGATAACCCTTTAGATTTATCAGGAAGAGCAGCGTGATTGATACGGATCATAATCAGGTCGAAGAAGAATCCCCCCCGATTGATGAAGCCAGGAGAAAATTTCTCCTGAATACAACCTGTGCTTTAGGCGGAGTAGGGGTCTTATGCGCCTTAACTCCTTTTGTAAGCTCCTTGCTTCCAAGTGATAAAGCGCAAGCGCTTGGCGCTCCTTTAGAAGTGGATTTAAGTAAAATGGAGCCTGGAGAGCAAGCGGTTGTCGAATGGAGAGGGAAACCGGTTTGGATTATTCGCCGGACGCAAGATATGCTCCAAAATTTACAAACCCATGATTCTCAATTACGGGACCCTCAGTCTTTGGTTGAACAACAACCTGACTACGCAAAAAATGCGTATCGTTCAATCAATCCAGAATATTTAGTCTTGATTGGTATTTGTACACATTTGGGCTGTTCCCCAAAATACAAACCCAGCATGGACGAGCTTGGCAAAGATTGGCCAGGAGGGTTTTTCTGCCCTTGTCATGGCTCTACTTTTGATCTAGCAGGACGAGTATTTAAAGGAGTACCAGCTCCGATAAATCTCGAAGTACCTCCTTATCGCTTCATCAATGCACATACGATCATTATTGGTGAAGAAGACACAGAAAAAGGGTAAAGAATGAAAGGATTACTTCATTGGTTGGACGCACGATTTCCCTTAGTTAGCACGTGGAAAACGCATTTTACGGAAT
>SCSO01000283.1 GCA_004297865.1 Legionella sp. | reverse complement strand
ATGGAAGCCAAATTCTTCGCCAATTTTTTCAGCAAATTTTTCTAAGAAAGGAAGCGGTTTATCTGCTGTACGTGGGAAATTTTTTAGAATATCTAAATTGGATATGGGGCCAGAATCGGGTAAAACTCGTGCGGCACTAGTAATATTAAAACGGATGTTAGGTTGCAGAATATACAATATTGCACCTTGCAGATCATAAGAATTATTCATCATACGCATTTATGAATCTAATGATCAAGGGGTTTATAAAGAGCTGGGACTAGGCATTTCCCTTCATTTATGTTTTCATAAAGCATAATAAAGGGAGACTCTATGACCACTCCGGACAAGACCGTAATGAAATGGATCGATGGATTAATTGATGAACATAGTTTTTTATCAATGCATCCCGATTACGCTTCAGAAAATTCAGCAACACTTTTGCAATTTGGTGCGGAAGTCGTAGTGGGTTTGGCGAAAGTTAATCAGCGACCTGTAGCAATTTACGCGCATAATACTGCAGTCAATCGGGGTTATGTCACGGAACAGGGGGCGATAAAAATTATTCGCTTAATGGATAAAGCGAAACAATTACGTATTCCCATCATTGCCTTTTTAGCCTCTCCCGGCATTTCCTTAGAAGACGATCTATTAAGTGGTGATCTGTATACCCAAATTATCAGTCGCAATATTGCCTTATCCGGATTGATTCCCCAATTGGCTGTGATTGTTTCTCCGACTTTAGGTGCACCAGCTTATTCCGCTGTGTTAATGGACATGACTTTTTTTAATAAACACCGTAGTTATCTCATGGTGACTAGCCCCATGGTGGTCCAACAAGCTATTGGTGAAAAGGTGAGCATGAGTGAATTAGGTGGCACAGCAACTCATGCCAATATTACCGGTATTGCGGATTTCGTCGATGACAGTTTAGCCGCGCAAATCAATCATGTAAAAAATCTCATCAATTTTTTGCCGGCTTACTCCGGAGAAAAACCACCATTACAAACGATTAACGAACCAGAGCATTCATTACCGCAACTACCAAAAAATCCGCGTTTGCCCTTTAATATGCTGGAATTAATCCAAGGCATAGTCGATGGTTCAAATGTGATGCAATACAAACGATCCTTCGGGCAATCAATGATTTGTGCCTTTGTGCATATCCATGGTTATGCCGTAGGAATAGTGGCTAATCAAAGTAATCGCTTAAGTGGCGCAATTGATTGCGATGCCGCGCAAAAGGCAGCCAAGTTTATTCGCATTTGTGATGCTTATTATATCCCCATTCTAACCCTCATTGATGTCCCTGGGTTTATGCCAGGAAAAAGAGAAGAACAAAAAGGCTTGTTACAACACGGCGCACGTCTTTGTTCAGCGATGCAAACCCGCGTTCCCAGAATGAGTGTGGTCATCCGCAAATGTTTTGGGGCCGCCGCTTTTTTAATGATGCAAACAAAATCTCAAGAAGGCGATTTGGTGCTAGCCTTAGATTCTGCCAATTTAGGCGTAATGGGAAAAGAGACGACCCGCAAAGTGCAAAAAGTGGATGGACAGGCTAACAAAAAACAAGCAGAAAATGCCAGCACGACAGTCGATGCCTCTTTAGCAGAGGCTTATCAACAAGGACTCATTGATGAAATTATTAGTCCCACGCATATTCGTAGTCGTCTTACGCAACATTTAGAATATCTTTACCGAAAAATGGATAATTTACCGCCGGCGAGACATTCAATCATTTAGGGAGAGTAGATGACATCTTGGCAAACATGGATTGATCTACTCCAGCGCTTTGAAAGCGATTTAGGAAATCCAGCAGATCCTGCACAAACGATCAATTGGCAACAAAGTTTAATAGACGATGAGGCGGAATCGATTCCTTGGCCACAAATTCAATTTTTACAACAATGGGGATTCGTGGAATACAGCATTCCTAAAACCTTAGGAGGAAAGCTAGATTCACTATTGGAATTGTATTTATTAGGTCAACTCTTAGCGCGCAGGGATATCACTTTAGCGGTAGCCATCGGAATAACCTTTTTCGCAGCCATTCCAATTTGGCTTGCGGGTAATGAAACCTTACAAAAAAAATTAATAGAACATATGAGAAAGGGGGA
>SCSO01000282.1 GCA_004297865.1 Legionella sp. | reverse complement strand
TCACTGCAACCATCAGCTTAAAAAATGATGATAGTGATTATGGTATCGATGATATCAAAGCAACTCTAGTAGGTCCTGCGGGCCAAAATAATCCCTTAACACTTACCAAAATAAAACGGGGTGTTTATGAAGCCACTACCACTTTAAACTCGGAAGTAAATGACCGCGGTGAAAATTGGTATGTTGAGGCTGAAATTCAAAGCACTTATGGTCCAGACATCATTAAACGAAGCGGTCATACTGCTTTTTCTTATGCGGTTCCTTCAGCTACTTTATTAAGCGTTAAAAAATTATCTTCAAAACCTTTAACTTTTGTCGCCACTTTAGATGTTGCCACCCCGAGTCGCTATGCTTTACAAAGTGTGCTCTTCCGAAAGAATGGCGATCAAGAAGCAAAGCCTGTAGAAACGTCACAGAAGGCGCAATGGCTCGAAGCAGGTAAGCAAGTCATTCAATTCACGTTTGATAACGCCAATCAGCTTAGCGATGATAATTTATATTTAGGCTATTTAAGGCTGATTGATTACGGTCAATTGAAAACCGTGTACCAATACAATACTCCTATTAAACTTCGTCAATTAGTGGATCACTGATGTCATTTCTTAATTCAATTAGTTTCATGGAGGGCTTAGCTGTAGCTATAGCCCTTCAATTTTTTGGTTTCATCGCTATTTTTATAGCTTTAGCGCGGCAAAAAAAATCAAGTAACGCCTTACATGAAAAAACCCAGCAAGGTTTTAGTTCGCAGTTGCATCAACTGCATTTGGATTTGAATCAAACGTATCAAGACAGTCAAAACAAAATCAATGAAAAGGTGAATCAGGGGCAGTTAGCTACTCATCAACTAATTCTCGATACTGTGCAAAAACAAATGAGTGATGTGCGTGAGCAAATGAATCATAGTTTTAAACAGCATGCCAGTTCTCTGACTTCTCACTTGCAATTACTTACAGAAGAAATTCGTAATCATCTGCATAGTTTAACCCAGCAAGTGAATAATAAATTAACCGAAGGGTTTGAAAAAACTTCGTCAACTTTTATTGATGTAGTCAAACGCTTAACTATTATTGATGAAGCACAAAAGAAAATTACTGAACTATCGAATCATGTTGTAAGTTTACAAGATGTTTTAGTGGATAAAAAAGCGCGCGGCGCTTTTGGTGAAGTGCAATTATCCACTTTAATAGCGAATATGATTCCTAGTACGCATTATCAGATGCAATATACTTTAAGTAATCAAAAGCGTGCCGATTGCGTGTTGTTTATGCCTGAACCCACCGGCAATGTAGCCATTGATGCGAAATTTCCTTTAGAAACTTATCAAAAACTCATTGCTACTGACGCTAATTCCGTTGAGCGTAAATCCATTCAACAACAATTTCGTCAGGATATTCAAAAGCATATTAAAGACATTGCAGAAAAGTACATTCTTCCTCCGGAAACCACGGATGGCGCTATGATGTTTATTCCTGCAGAATCCATTTTTGCGGAAATTCATGCGAATTATCCTGACATTATTGCTCTGTCACAGCGTTTAAAAGTTTGGTTGGTTTCTCCAAGTACCCTGATGGCAGTGTTGACTACTGCTAAAGCGGTATTGAAAGATGATGCGACCCGTAAGCAAGTCCATATTATCCAAAAACATTTACATGCTCTTGCTGATGATTTCCAACGTTTTGAAAAGCGTATGGATAAATTATCTAAGCATATTGATTTAGCTCATCAAGACGTAAGTGAAGTGAATACTTCTGCACGGAAGATCACCTCTCGTTTCCAAAAAATTGAGTCAGTAGATATTCAAT
>SCSO01000281.1 GCA_004297865.1 Legionella sp. | reverse complement strand
CAATAATTAAATTAATTAACAGGTCAGACTCGATTGATTGCACGTATACCAAAATAATTACTTAGGAAAACCTCTGCTGAAGAGGGTTCTCCTAGGGCCGTTTCAAAACCATCAATAAACTTTCGTCATCTTGGAAAAAACCCTGCGTTGCGGTAAAGGTACCAACTAGTTGAAAACCTGCTTGTTCATAAACATGTTTGGCTCTGGGATTATCATTCGCAGGATCTATAAAAAATGTATCCGCGTTGAGATCGATCTCTTTTTGTATAAATTGAGTAAATAGCGCTAATGTAGGTCCGGCAAGTTTTTTGCCTATATACTTGGGATTACCTATACCAAAATCTAGGCTGTACGTGTTCCCTGTTGTAGAAAGATGTTTCATCCATAATTCGGGTAAGTCTGTAGAATTATTTTCTTTAGCGGTTAATATTAGGCAAAACGGATCTTCATTGTATTTTCCAATCCAATAAGAAAAGATCCCGTTAAAATAATTCGATGCAGTTTTTCTTCCTTCAACAAAATGAATAATATCGTCTTTGTGTTCTTGGCTGTTATCCCAAAATTCTTGCATATGTGGTTCAGCCAACCATTGAAAAATAATATCTATGTGACTTTTTTTCACTGATTCGAACGTGATACTTTGTGCCAAATCTTTATCTCTCTCTAACATTTCTATTCTCAATTTTATTTTAATTTTCTCCTGATATTTTACCATCGTATGTCCTATTTCACAGTGGTTATTTTGATAGTAAAAGCAGCATTTATCGCATGGTCTAACGAATTTAAAGGGTCACAATCTTATTGTGCATTTTTAGCCTAGTAATTTCTCTTTCAAGCTTGACCCTGTGAGTTTATTAATCCCGACTAAGTTTTTTGTCTTTGGAAGCATGTCCAGCTTTGGTAGTCTAATCAGCGAACGTCCAAATTTCAGACTTTTTACCAGGAGCGTCACCGTATCTCAATAACCTTTGAACATCACTCGAATAATCAAATTTAATTTTTCTATAAATTCTTTCATTTATTATTTAGTATCCTTTCCAAAAGCTGTTATTTCAATCAAATTAGTTTTAACCAGGGATGTTTATGTTTAAAAAAATTATTGTATTGTTCACCCTTTATCTTATGAATCATTCTGGATTCTGTCAGCTCAGCAAGACAGATATTAATAATTTTTATCAGAAACGCATCGCATTTATAGAACAGCAATTAGGGAGTTATTGTAGTAGTGAGGCTAGCAATCTTTTTATGGAACTTGAATCGGCACATCAACTATTTTTAAATGACCATGCTCTAGATGCAGTTTTAACAAATATCAACACACTAGAAAAAATCGATGCTTATCAACGACCCATGGGTTGCAATTTTAGCGTCATAGCTGGTTATATGATTCCTAAGTTATACATGCAATATTATTTAGACGACAACTCCTCTCTAAATAACAATTATGAAGTTAAAGTTTTAACTGATGAAGAACGCTCTGACCTGAAAAATAGTTATAAGTTCGCGCATGACATTTTGATAAGTTTATGTAAAAAAATGAAATGTAGTTATAGGCAATTAGATTTGCTTGGACAATTTGAAGTATTAGAAGCTGAAATTCTGCATCCCACTCCAGATTATATGAAGTTACTACGTGCTGCTATGGTTGCTAGGATGTTAATTATTTCTTCCTACCTAGACAATGAAACTCCTGATGAACTCTATTACACGGCCATTTCTAAGATCAATCAGAACATGCGAATTATGTTTTTAATCCCTAAAAAGTATCTTTATGATTTAAAAGAGAAACCTCTTTTTAGAGACCAGTACCTATTGAAAATGGTCGAATACATGATGAACACTGAAGATAATTATTCCATGAGTTACTTAGTACTCACCTCCTATTTTTCATTCGTTTACTATGAAGAAGTCAATAATGAATACATAGAATTAATATCCGATACAATGAGATTCTTTGAAGCATACACCGTTTCATCAGTGAAAAATAAAATGGATAAAACCATTGAACCATGGATATTCAAATTACCCTATGAGTTCTCAAAAGAGACCAAGAATTTAATTATGAAACTTAAAGATAGCACGTGCATCGCTAGCAGAACTGCGAAAAGCTGCAGAAATGTTACCAAACCAAAGCGTTTTAATAAACTCTTTGCCTTTACTAGAAGCTCAAGCAAGCTCAGAGATTGAAAATATAGAACTACCAGGGTCAAGCCTTGCTTTTTGCTAAGATTTATTGATAAGCAAAAAGCAAGGCTTGACCCTCATAACAAAGGCTATAACCACACCTTCCCTGTTTATCCATTTCCGAAAAATATTGACAAACCACTATATTATTAGTTTAAATCCCTGGTTATATATTCGAGTAAGGAAGCTAATGAATCGATTAATTTTTACCATTGTCGCAGGTATAACTATTTTTATTACTAATGACCTGTTTGCGAAGGGAGTAATGCAAGGAGATTGCTTGTTTCCCCGGCATTTTAGCATTATGGGCCCACCAAATACTCATATTATGAAGGTCCAAATAGATAAGTCTGAAAATAATAATCTTCGGGTAAGTAATATAAAGTCTAATGGCTTTGATTTAGCCCTGCTTAATGAGCAAAACTGTTCTGGTGGGACTATTGATCTGATTGTTGGTACGGATAAGGAGAATTTTTGCGAAATAACGATGGTTAATTCTAGCAATAGAATCAAATCTCGTTTTCTTAGTTGTCGTAATGATTTTTATACACAATATTTTGATTATGAAATAACCGAAGCTAATATTTCACTTGTTTTTTATCAACATTAACTGTCAATCAAGAAAAGATCTATTAGAGATAATGTGATTGATTGGCCTTTGCATTTTGCTACAAGTGAAATCAATGGGGTCAGACTCGATTGATTACGCGTATACCAAAAAATGATTTTCAATCGAGTCTGACCCCATGATTCGAAAATAGAGGTAATTATTCACTCCAAGCCGATAACTGATTCAGTATCGACAGTTGAAACTGATAAGTCTATATCAACAGACTTCCTGCTTCATTAATTTATTGCGTTATTGTGAAGTACTCAGGATCTAACGCGTAGCAACTCCAAGTCACTTTTTCATTTTGTACTTTAACAACTACGTTTTCTGGCGTAAGCTTTACCAGCGCAGGTTGAGTTGTTAAAGAGCAAGCGTTCATTTTGTCGCCAATTTTTACATAGTAATAACCGTTGTTAGAGGGTGTGATGGTGGTTGGAGCGGTATAATAATCACCGTCTTGTTGAAGTATAACGGGTTGACCTGTAATGGTGATTTTATCAGCCAACACTGTAAAACTGGCTGTGATTAGAACTAATGAAACAATACCCGGCAGAATGGATTTCATTGTATACACTCCTTGTTTTTTGCTGTTATCCTACATGATGATTATAGCCAAAATTTAGGTTTTGTCGCAGAAACTGTCAAATTAACAATCTGCACGCCTCGTTTTTGCCCACTCCTTAATTGACTCACCCAGTGCCCTATTACTTAAATCATTGTTATAAGTGGGAGGAGCCAAAATTTATCTTTTCGTTTCAATATGTTACAGGATATTTCTACTACTGGAAAAATTCGGATGGTGGGGCGGCGGCTATTTAACTAAAAATCTAATTATTTGATTTATAATGTATTTATTTTTTATAAATTTAAATATACCCCCATTTATACCCCCTGAAACGTCACCTATCTCTAATTTATTATAAAAATATGTCGATATAATGTTAAATTTTCGACATATTATG
>SCSO01000280.1 GCA_004297865.1 Legionella sp. | reverse complement strand
CAAGCCTTAGTACTTCCTGCTGAAGCCTTAGACACTGCTGGGCATGGTGATGTTTATTATTGGATGCGAAACGCTGTGGATTTTGCTCGCACTGGTCGTGCCATGGGGATGGCTATTTCTAAGGTAGTTGCCCATCTAAATAAAGGTCCGGTGCAAATAGCTATGGCAACCACAGCTAAACAATTGACTGAGATTAGTCCTGGAAAAGAAGGTAACGTTTGGTATTGGCGAAATCGGAGTATTGAGATTACTGAACAAGTCAAAACTGCGACCGATCAAATAGTATCCTTATCACATAAACTCAATGATGAATCAATCAACGCTCATTCTGCATTAATCGCGCTTTCCACAATAATAACTAGTCCCTCGGTTGCAGGTAATGGCGATAAATATTATTGGAGACGGGTGTCTTGGAACCTTTCCCTATTAGGTCACAAATGTGGCGATGCCCTTCAACAGATTTCCAACTCCCTCCCAGAGCCACTTTACAGCGTGCTCATTACTTATGTTAATCAATTGAATAATATAAAACACGGTGGGGATTGTGATTTACAGTATTGTGCCCGATACGCTGAAATGATCTCAAAAAAATTAGATGAGATAGGCGAGGCAATTGTGTTAGTGAGTGAAAAGACTTTAAGCTCATTGCAACAAAAAAATTAAATGTACGCTGGGTCTCCGTTATTAAATGTAGGTTGGGTCACGACCCAACAAAAAGAGCGAAGCGACTTCCTTATTAGTAAGAAGTCGCTTCGCTCCCTTGTTGGGTCAAGACCCAACCTACAAAGATATAGACCCAACAAAAACGAAGCGATTTAATATGCCCAATAACACCGACCACTTTAAAAAAATAATTAAGCTCACTGCTGATCACCCTTTCGAAGTTGAATTTACTGGTAATCCCTTAGCAAAAACCGCGGTTGTTTTGGTGCATGGTTTTGGCGTAACGCGGCAATCAAGAGGATTATTTGTTGATATAGAATCTAACTGTTTTGCTACCATACTCTCTGTACGCGCAGAATATTCGCAAGTGTTAAAAGATCGCTGCATTGCTTTACCTTTTCCACTTCAGCGCCAACGTTTAAATCAGGTTATCCATTACATTAAAGAAAACTACTCTATTGATAATTTCATTTTTATTGGTCATTCCCAAGGTTGCATTACCCTTGCTCTAGAGCAGCCCTCTCAAGCAAAAATTGTATTACTGGCTCCCCCGATTATTTCTCCTTTTGCGGAGTTCATTAAAACCCAAGGATGGAAAAATCCAGGCTCCAATCTCAATCTTCAAGGTGATTCTCTTTTACTCCGATCGGATTTGCTTATAGAAGTACCCAGGGAGTTTTGGACGGAGTTCAAAACTATTGATGCATCAGCCTTATATAGTGATCTGGCGCTACATAATGAGGTGCATATGGTTTTTGCTGGGCAGGATCAGGTTTTAGGCGCGCAACAGCCTCTCGCTCAAATTCCGTCGTTTACTATAGCAGAAGCAAATCATGATTTTTCTTCAACGAGTCGAGGCGAGTTATTGAGCTTGATTTCTAGAATGGTTAAGTGAGAAACATTGGGGACGGACCCTGACCGTCTAAATGTAGGTTGGGTCGCGACCCAACAAAAAGAGAGCAGCGACTTCCTTATTAGAGAAGAAGTCGCTGCGCTCCCCTGTTGGGTCGCGACCCAACCTACAAAGATATAGACCCAACAAAAGGAGCGCAGCGAATTCCCCAATGTCCTAAAACGAACCATTTACGCATAAAATTTGCAGTTTTAGTCCATTTAATGTACATTACCCTTTTTATTTGTCTCAAAAGCCTTGTTTTAAAGGAGCAATTATATGTATGACTGTGATTTTCTAGCTATTAATTCCGATAGTGCAGCGGAATCGACCTTCAGCGCTTATAATTTATTGCTTCTAATGGCTGGCCTGGCTACAGCCACCTACACCTTTGCTCTGTTTGCAGAATCCCAAAATCGTATTAACTATGATAGTCGGGTAGCGCGCACTTTAGCTGGTTTTTTAGTGATAATAATGCGTTTGTTTCATACTAATAACGAAGATTTAGCAATTCCTGCGGAAGGAAAAAAATTAATCGCCATGGGCCCGCATCGAACCGGATGGGAAGCTGTGGCTGTTGGTGCAAAGCTTAAAAATTCTCCACCTCGATTTTTTGCCACCGATGGCTTTAATGGGGTACCTTTTATGGAGGATATTCTGAAATTATTCCAAGCTATTATTGTCCCCTCAAAAAAGCCTAAAGAGACTGCAGTTACCACAGATACAGCTGATAAGGTAAAACCTAGAAGCACGGCGTTAACCCTTGCCGATGAGGCGCTTGATAATAATGGTTGTGTAGCCATCTTTCCTCAAGGTAACTTTGCGTATAAGGGTATAGAGCCTCATAAAATTTATAATGGTATCGCCGATCTAGCCGTGAAGCATAAATTACCTATTTACGTTGTTAGACTCGATGGTTTCTGGAGCTTAGAAAATCCCCTCATTCCTCTATTTGTAAGAAACAACGCTTATTATCGTTCATTTCTATCCATGCTGCATATGAACAATGTGCGAACTACTTTATGTCCTACGATTGATTTTCACTTGAAACCTCAAAATGCAGCCTTAACTGATGAACAAAAAATGAATGAGATCTGCGCACAATTGTATGCATACTATCGTTTCACTGAGGAATTGACTCCTGAACAAATTAAGAAAATTGACACTGAAATAGCTGATAAAAAACATCTTCTAATTTGGAGTAATAAACTTCAACAAGATGATCACCGACTGAAAATCAAAGAGTTAAAAACAGAAGAAGCTGTAAGAGATGACGCTGTGCTCTATGCAAGACGGTAACTTTAATCTTATTATTTCATAATATCTAATTGCCCCGTTGCGTACGGGGCTTACTGCTTCAAATAAACTTTAAACTAACTAGGACCAGTGTTTGAAAGATCATCGGTTGTTTGGGCATCAGGATCATTCTTAGTTAGTAGTTCCTTTAAATCCCTTTTAACATCTCTAGTTTTAGCTATAGTATCCTGCGCCTTTGCTTCAACCAGGGCTGATGGCAAAGTGCTATAAATTATTTCGGGTTTTGGTATAGACCCATAATTGGATGTTGGATCTGCTGGCAATTTACCATAGATTATAGGTGCAGGATCCGAAGTTGTTGTTGGTATAGAGTCTTGAAGTGGAGTTGAAACTGTTGGTTCTGTTTGTGGTTTCTGCGTCTCTTGAGGTTCTTTTGATTGCTGTTCTACTTTTTTCGCTTGGGGTAAAGCTTGGGTTATATTTGATTTGATCTCTATAAGTTTTGCATACAATTTTTCATCTTGGCTTTGAAATAAATTCTCATTATTTGTTATCCACCTAGCAAATTTTTTAAACCAGTTTGCTTCTGCGGGTTTAAAATTCGCAGGTAACTCAGGGAAATTCTCAACAATCATTTCGACTGCTATTATGAATTTGCTTTGAACCAGAGCGTCCATATTCATTTCAAAGGCATCAATAGCACCACCAAGATTATCCATAATGGCTTTATGTTTAGAAAATTTCTGTGGATCTTCACCTATTAGCTCTTGAAGTTTAACAACATCCTCTTTAGTAACGTTTAAGGATTTAGAAAGTCCATTCAATGTGGTTTCAGAAGTAAGTTTCCCTATTTCGATCTGAAAATTTTTATATTTCTCTTTTAATTCTGGATTATTATCGAGGTCTTCTTTGCTGTGCAATTTGTTAAATTTATCTGATACCCTTCCTCCGTAAGAAAAAACCAAAGCTTGTACAAACATCAAAGCTACATTTCTCTCGCCTATATCCTTGATCATTGTATTATAATTGTTTCCCAAAGCATTGATTAATTCCTGATTTAGAGCTGTCCTCTCTTCGTTTAAAATAAGGGGCAAAAGTGCATTAAGATGTTCTTCAATTAAGGTTCTAAGTGCTTGAGGATCTAGCGATTCAATATCTAAAAGAGGAGCTGGGTAACCAAACGCATCGAATACCCTTGTTAATTTGCCCTCGTCTTTGATCATTTTACTAGGCAGATTTTCGGTGGTAATAGCACCTTCATCATTTACAAGAAAAGCCCTTAGATTATCCCTAAAATAATCAACCCGATAATTTATGTCTCCAGCTAATTGGTTTTCTAATTCCGCTAATTTTAAATTGTTTTTTTGTAATTGCTCCCCCATTTGTTCTATTTTTGCTTTTCTTGCCTTTTCTGACATAGAAGCAGGAGGGTTTCTTATAAAATTCATAAAATTAGCATTAAGAGTTTGCTGTTCTTTCTCTAATTTTTCTACTTTTTCAACAAGTGGGGATTGAGAAGTTTTTTCTTTCATCATTAAACACTCCTGTAACATACTAAAAGTATAGTTCAGGTTTGTTTTTTTGATTAATAATCAATCAAATTAAATACCTATACCGCTATAATTCGCCTTGAAAGTCTTTAGAAACAGTAATTAAGCGCACCCCTCGTTCAAAAGTGAAGTAGGACCATAACCAGTCGCAAGCTACGATAAAACGGTTGCGGAATCCTATTAATGGCATTAAATGAATGATCCCCCAGACCCACCAAGCCAAAAATCCACTTAACGTGAATGAGTTAAGATCTGCGATGGCTTTTCCCCGACCTATGGTTGCCATAGAGCCATAATTTTTATAGGTAAAAGGCGTGGTATTCTTTTGACCGGCAAGGGAGCGTTTAATTTGCGTGGCTACAAATCTCCCTTCTTGTACCGCTGCAGGAGCTAAAGCGGGAACTACACGACCATCCGAATTTTTTATCACGGCAGTATCACCAATAACAAAGATTTCTGGATGCTCTGGCAAGCTTAGATTGTCATTCACCAACACTCGACCAGCACGATTCATAGGTGCATGCAACCACTCACCTGCCGGCGATGCTTTCACTCCTGCTGCCCAAATTAAGGTTCGTGCAGGAATCCATTCATCGCCAACCATGACACCTTGATCAGTACAGTCAGTGACAGGATGACCTGTTTTAACTACCACACCTAATTCCTGCAAATTCTGTAACGCGCGTTCGGCCAAATTCTCTGGGAAACTAGCTAATAATCTGGGACCAGACTCTATAAGAATAACTTTGGTTTTGCTAGGATCAATTTGTCTAAAATCATTTTTTAAGCTGACCTTAGCCAATTCCGAAATAGCCCCTGCCATTTCTACCCCTGTAGGTCCTCCGCCAATAATCACTAAGGTCATTAAAGCTTCGCGCTCTTCTTGACTCTTTGCCAACTCAGCTAATTCAAAAGCGGATAAAATGTGGTGGCGAATTAAAGTGGCATCCGCAATTGTTTTCAAACCCGGTGCAAATTGACTCCAAGGTTCATGCCCGAAATAAGTATGGGTACTACCGGTAGCTACAACCAAATAGTCGTAC
>SCSO01000279.1 GCA_004297865.1 Legionella sp. | reverse complement strand
AAAAGTAGCAATAAGAGAAACAAAGGGTAAATGAGAAGGGAAAAACAATGTTGCAAATAACGGGGCGAAGCTTGCATACAAAAGAAAATCGTACCACTCTAAAGCATTGCCATACAAACCTGCAATGACACTCATCCGTTCATTACGATTCATAACTTACCATCCATGTTAAGTTGCAACCTTAAATTTTAGACTAACATGTCTTCGTAAAGCTTGTCATCACTCTGGTTCTTTAGGATGATAATCCGGTAACACTTTTGGGAAACGTCCATGAATAGTGCGAAAATAAGCAACGATTTTTGCAAAATCAGCTTGCATATCTCCAGTGGGATAAAGAGGTTCCGCAATTCTTAATTCACGACTGGGATAATCCATACCAATCATTACAATGGGAATTCCTGTTTGCTGTGCAATATGATAAAACCCTTCTTTCCAGCGAGTCACCACACTGCGAGTTCCTTCAGGGGCTAATCCCAATTTTAAAGTATCTTGTGCATTAAATAAGTCCACCACCTGCGCCACTTTATTGTCATGACGAGAACGATTGACTGGAGTTCCACCTAGTAATCTTAAAAATTGTCCTAAAGGAAAAAAGAACAATTGATGTTTGGCTAAAAAATTAATTTTGACCCCGACGGCAAAACGACAGATCAAGCCAATCACCAAATCCCAATTACTGGTGTGGGGAGCAACAATAATGATGTATTTTTTTAAATCGGGTAATTGGCCTACAATCTTCCAATGCATAATTTTTAAAAGTAACTTGGCTAGTTTTTGCATGATTAATTTCAGTCTTTTATAAGAGTATATACGCAGAATAGGTCGCGGGGGAACGTGTTTTTCGTTACAATAGCCCCAAGCCAGCCTTTTTTAAATTCATCATGAATAATTATGACTCACCCATAGCGCAAGATACCTTAGATTGGGTTCTCTCTTTTGTCATCCATTATAATTTATGTCCTTTTGCCAAAGGCCCTGTGAATAAAGGCCAATTAAAAATTCAAGTCTGTGATAAAACCAAAAAAGCGCAGGCCCTGGAAGAGTTGATGATGGAAATACATTATTTAGACCAACATCCAGAGATTGAAACGACCCTTTTTGTGTTTTCTCAACTGAATAAGGATTTTTTTACCTATTTAGATTTTGTCGATTTGGCAGATCACCTACTGACACAACATGATTATGATGGAATTTACCAGTTTGTAAGTTTTCATCCTGATTACTATTTTGCTGATTCAGAGCCTGATGATCCGGCGAACCTAACCAATCGATCACCCTATCCTATGATCCATATTTTACGGGAAGAGCAATTGGAAAAAGTGATTGCGGTGTATGGCGATACCAGTGAAATTCCTAAGAAAAACATTGAGTTATTACGATCTTTGAATTTTAAGGGCCGATAGGTTGGATATTGCCCCAACCTGTCTCTCCTACACTTATAGACAATTCTGTACTAATATTATACATACGTAAGTCTGCTTAACGAGCGTATCATGAAAGAGTTAGATCCCGCTTTGACTTTTGCCAATGCCCGTTTGTTTGCTGCTCTTTATTTTGGTTTACTTTCTATAGTTGGAACGATACTCATCTCTGCCTTTATGAAATTTATAGGTATCGAAGAAATTATCCCATTATATCAAGCCATTATCCTAGGAGCGATCGTTGCTGCTACCATGGGAGCACTCTTTGGCGAACGCATTATTCATTGCGAAAAACCCTATCAGATGCAACCCTTTTGGATGGGCTTTGCCATGGTTATGGCTTCTTTACCTTTATTTGATCTTGGTCTGGTAGTGCTAATGAAAGAAGAAAATGATCAAGTGTTTTCTGTAGTTAAATTCCATGACATGGTGTTCTTTTACATGGTGGTGCTTGCCTACAGCTATATTCTTTTTGGTATCTTTTTAGCGATTGCTAGTGGTATAGCTTCTATGTATTTACGTGGCCATTTGGTATACGATGTCTTACATATTCTGGAACGACATCAAGGCAGCATACATCATGAAACCATACCTCACAAACCTGATTCAGAGGTTTCAAAGAATCATCTCCCCTAAAGGTTTAGGATTGGTAAGTGTGCATTTTAAGCCGCTAGTTCATTGAGCTTATTATGCATGCTTTAATTAATAAAACTCAGGTATTTCAAGAATTAGCCCAAGGCGCTACCGTTGTTACACCCAATAACCGTCTTAGTGCCTCTTTGCTGCAGCAATATTATCAACAACGCTCAGAAACCACTGTAGATAAACCACATTGTCTTCCCTATAGAACTGCTATTATTCAGGCTTATCAACAATTGCTTTTCCAGCAACCTCAGGCTAACCATCCCACACTCATTAATGAAGCCTTATGCCAACAACTATGGCGAAAAACTCTCCTTGCGGAAACAGTATTTACTTTCAGTGAAGGTTTATTGCATGCGGTAATTGAAGCTTGGCAACATTGCCAACAATGGCAAATATCGCCACAAGATTCTCTCTTTTATTACACGCCGCAAACCCGGCAATTTCAAAGTTGGTGGCAGAAGATCGATCAGCAATTAGCGCAATTGCAACTCTTAAGTGAATACCAATTGCTGCCTTATTTGTTAAGCCAAAATCTTCCTTTGTTTCCCCAAGGTCTCATTTGGACTTGTTTCGACGAATTTAACCCGCAGCAGCTTGCTTTACAAAATCACTTAGAACAATTAGGAATTAAGCAATCCATTTATGAGCTGAATAGTGTTAGTGCTAGCCCAAAGGTCTTAGCAGCAGCAGATCCTCAAGAAGAAAACCAGCAATTATTCGCATGGTTAAAAACGAAATTAGCTGAAGGCGAAGAACGTATTGCGGTGGTGGTTCCTGATTTACAAAATCAATCGCGCACCTTACACAGAAATCTACTCCAACATTTTGATCCAAACCTATTTAATATTTCTCTGGGTCAAGCTTTAAGTGACTTTCCTTTGGTAGCGCATGCTTTACTGTTTTTACAATTGGAATCACACAGCATAAAACCACATCAAGCCAGCTTATTATTGCAATCCCCTTATTTAGGAGAAGCCAAAGAAGAGTTTCTTGCGCGCTCGCAATTTTTGCAAGACAGTAGTTTATTGCAAGAAAAAAATCTTAACTTGAAATCGCTTATCCAGGAAATGCATCCCTTCACTTCGAAACTTGCTGAGCGACTAACAAAAATATCAGCTTATCCTAAATCAGCGAGTCCAGAAGAATGGGTAGCATTATTGCAAGAACGGCTACAGATTTTAGGGTTTCCCGGAGACTATGGTTTAAACTCCGAAAACTATCAATGTTTAAATCGTTTCGCCTCCCTCTTTGATGAATTACGCGAATTCACCCTTATTAGTCCGCAATTGGATAGGGAAGAGTGTTTGCAGATTTTTCAAAGACTCGCGCAGCATACTATTTTCCAAGCACAAAAGACTCAGGCAAAAATTCAAATTTCCGGATTGCTCGAAGCCTCTGGTTGTGAGTTTAGTAATTTATGGATCACCGGATTAACTGATCAATGCCTACCGCAAAAAACTCGTTTATCTGCCTTTATTCCCCGCGAATTGCAAATCAAATTACACATGCCTCATAGTTTGCCTGAACGTGAATTATTGTTTGCTCAACAAACCTTAGAGCGGTTAAGAAATGGTAGTCCTGAAGTTGTGTTTAGCTTTGCTAAATTAATTGGCGAAACACCCAATTTACCTTGTGCTTTAATTAAAGAATTTCCACCCTTTACCCGCTTACCTGGCACTACCCTAAGCCATGCTGTTTCTTTAATACCTTATGAAGAATCTTACTCTTTGCCGCTAAATACTAATGAAGCCATCGCAGGTGGCACGGCTTTATTAGCTAACCAAGCCAAATGTCCTTTTAAAGCCTTTGCAGAACATCGATTGCGCGCAAAAGCTAGTCTTGATAGTGTGGATGGTTTAGATCATCGTGAACGCGGCCAAATTATTCATAGAGTGATGGAATTGCTTTGGCAAAACTTAGGCAATCAAGAGCACTTGAAGCAACTGTCACAGGCCGAGTTAGATGAACGCATTAAGCAAGCTATTCAAACTGCTTTACTTCCTATTCAGCAATTACACCTAGAGTCCTTTCCTGAATTAGTACAACGCATTGAATTAACCCGCTTACATCGCTTAGTACAGCAATGCTTAGAATGGGAAAAACAACGCCCTCCATTTAGCGTGAATGCTCTTGAACAATCCTATACACTGCAATTAGCCGATTTAGAATTTAAAGTACGCGTCGATCGCCTAGATCAGGTAGGTGAGAAAAAATGGGTGATTGATTATAAAAGCAGCTTACCCAGTAGCCGACCTTGGAATGAGGATAGGCCCAAAGAACCGCAATTATTGCTTTATGCTCTTTTAGATGAAGAGATTAATGCCTTGTTGTTTATGCAAGTCAAAGCCGGTAAAGTCGCTTGCAGTGGAATCAGTGAAACCTCAACTGAAGTCTCAGGCATTGGTACGGTTAAAAAGGAAGAAACCTGGGCTCTACAACGCCAACGTTGGCAAGAGCAATTAACCTTATTGGCTGAAGAATTTAAAACCGGACATTGTCCACCACAACCTAGCTCCGCAAATCAATGCCAGCTCTGTGATTTTCAAAATTTGTGTCGATTCCAAGCGAATGAATAGGAAGACAGCATGCACCATTTAATTTTAGGTTACGGTTACAGCGCTTATTACCTCGCGCAGCTTTTGTTGGAGAAAGGTCAGACAGTGACTGCGGTATCACGTCATTTAGCAGAGCAGCAACACCTATCGCTATTAGATCATCGCTGCTTTGATTTACAGGAACCTTTTATTTGGGATCAACCTAACACGATTATTTATTATTTTATTCCTCCATCTAACTCTGGAGAAAGAGACAGTTTCCTAAACAACTTTTTACAAAACAGTCAGCTAAAGGCACATAAAATAATTTATTTTAGTTCCAGTGCAGTTTATGGCAATCAACAAGGACGATGGGTTAATGAAGAAACCGCTTGTGAACCACATACTGAACGCGAATTAAGACGATTGGATGCGGAACAACAATGGCAAGATTTCTGTCAAAAAAAATCGATACCCTATTGTCTCTTGAGAGTAGCAGGTATTTATGGACCAGAGCGTTTACCCATTGCTGCGGCACAGTCGCAAACACCAGTGATTCTTAGCTCGCAAGCACCCTATACTAATTCAATTTATGTTAAAGATTTAGCACACATCGCTTACACCCTAGGAACATTGGAAAAAACATTCAATGTCTACAATGTTGCTGATGGAGAACCGCACCCTATGGGATTTATACAACAATTAGTTGCGCAAGCCCTGCATATTCCTCCCGCACCTGAAAAAAGTTGGGATGAAGTGTTTGCGCAATCCAGCCCTATGAAAAAAGAATTCATGGCTTCTTCGAAACGTCTTTCTATTCAGCGTTTACAAAATACTTTGGGTCAACTGGTGGCACTAAGTCCTCTAATTGAAACAATAAAGTTGGAAATTAACCAATATCATCAAAGAACAACCGCCTCAGATTAAAATTAAATGTTTCCCCAAAAAAGCTATTGATTTCTCCACCTGAAAACGTTAAAAAGCGTCATAAAACAGTGCCCTAGCGAATGCTAAGTAAATTATTTTTAAGGGATGTATCATTTTGTCGCATAATAACATTGACGTTCTTATAGTTGGCGCAGGTCCTGTAGGTCTTTTCTGTGCTAACGAATTAATCCGCCATGGTCTCACTTGTCGAATCATCGATAAAAAAAGTAATTTAAGTGAACGATCTAAAGCCTTAGGTTTGCATATTCGCACTCTCGATATATTTCGCGACTGTAGTTTTATCAACGAGGTGCAAAGACAAGGTCACCAAGTCGAAGGCGTACTTTTTAAATCCAAAGGAAAAACTATAGTTAATGCTACTTTTGCAGATATTGACGCTAGTTATCATTATTTAATTGATCTACCACAAAACCAAACCGAAGCCATCTTTAATCAAGCATTAGAAGACAAAGGGGTTTATGTCGAATGGGATACAGAGCTAACTCATCTATCCCAATCGCCAACCGAAATCATGGCAACCATTCGCAAACCTAACAATAAAATAGAACTGTTTAATGCCAATTGGCTTATTGCTTGCGACGGCGCCCATAGTACCGTACGACATGAAGTCAATGCTGAATTTAAAGGTTCCGCTTATCAACAGGCCTGGTGGTTAGCTGACCTAATCGTTGATTGGGAAGTCCCTGAAAATCGTATGGCTATTTACATTAGTCCCAATGGACCTTTGGCTTGTTTTCCAATGGGTAATAAACGTTATCGCTTGGTAATGTCAGCTCCACAAGGAAGCTCAGGCGATCCTTCTTTAAGTGAGATAGAACAAATCTTTCAAGAGCGTAGCACGGATAAAGCAATTTTATCGAATCCGATTTGGCTCAGTCAGTTTTCTATTCATCATCGTCAAATCGAACACTATCGTTATGATCGGGTATTTTTTGCTGGTGACGCAGCGCATATTCATAGTCCCATGGGTGGACAAGGTCTTAACACTGGAATCCAAGATATTTATAACTTAGCTTGGAAATTAGCCTTAGTTGAAAAACGTAAAGCTAAACCCGAATTACTGGATAGTTATAATGCAGAGCGTTTCCCGGTAGGTCAGGAAGTGTTGAAAAAAACGGATTTAATGACCCGAATGATTCTGCTGAAAAATCCTCTACTCGTTGACGCTAGAAATGCATTCATTAAATTTATTACTTCGTTTAAAACGGTAAAAAACACTTTGGCAAAGGACATAGCAGAGCTTTCTATTTCCTACGCTAAAAGCCCTATAGTGCAACAATCTGGTTGCGTGAAACATCTTAAAGCAGGTGAGTATTTTCCTGAGTTTCATCTCACTGATTCGCAAACGGGTAATACCCTCAAAAGTAGTACCATCGTTCAAGGCACCATGCACCATGCTTTTATTTTTTGCGGAAACAATAGCAAAAAAATCCCCGAGCTCATTAATTTTGCCGATAAATTGGCCAGTAAATATTGCAAAACGGTCAAAGTGCATTTGGTATTGAATAAGCCGCAAGAAGCCAATAGCGGTCGCTTACAAACTTGGATCGACGACGAACAAATCCATCAACGATTTAACATTAAAAAACCCACTTTGGTTTTAGTGCGTCCAGATAAATACATGGGTTTACTAAAAAAACCGCTCAATAAAAAAACGCAATTACAGGATTTGTATTTATTGACTTAAAACTTTACTAAAGTGCATTGCGAAATTTAGATGAATGCTTAATAAT
>SCSO01000278.1 GCA_004297865.1 Legionella sp. | reverse complement strand
TACAAGTGCTTAATCTTCATTTAACCCCGCCATTAATCAGCAAAAATAATGCTAGTTTTTCTATTATTCCTTTTTTCTCGACCTGCAGGATCAGAGAAAAAGAAATCCGCTTTTTTTATGATCACATGCAAAAAAACCTACCCACTATCATTGTGGGTGATTTTAATGAAAGTGATAATGGTTTTGTGAGGTATTTTTTACGACAACATGGGTTTAGGGATGCACCTAGCCCATTTCAATATTCTTGGGAGTGGAAAATAGGGGCTTTTAAAATGAAAAGAAAACTAGATCATGTATTTTATAATCCCTATTTCAAATTAGATCATGTGCAAATTATTCATGATGGTGATTCAGATCATTTTCCCATCGTTGTTGATTTACGAAAAATTTAAAGAAGGTTTATGGGTCTTTTTATAGTCAAGTGTTGACGGTCAGCTGGGTTGAGGCGAGTACTTTATTACTATCATCCTGCATTAAACTGACTGTATAAGAACCAGGAGTTAAAGGCCAAAGCCATTTATTGCCCATGCAATCCAAATCATCTTGCGCGGTGTATACGATAAACCCATCCGATCTAGCTTTTGTATATATACATGTTTGCGCGGAATGATCTGACGTGATTTGAATGTAATCAAATCGATTGCCTTCGGCATGTTTCCAATGAATAAGAAAAGTCTCTCCACTCATGACTGATTTTTTTGATACGGAAATTCTTGGTTTGTTATGAGGTGAGGCTTTGATTGCAATAAGTTCTTTTTTGGAAAATCGAACAGGTCGAACAGCAAATTGAGAAACTACCGCGCGATGATCGGATGGCCAGGGTTTAATATCACTTTCTCCTATGATTTTACTGTTAAGCGCTTTTACAGGTCCAGCAGCAAAAATAAAATCGATTCTTTCCGGTATATCTTTTGCTGAAGGATTAAAATGATCCGCGCTGTTTCTGACCACCGGTCTATCTGCCGGCCAGGTATAGCCTGGAGATTGCAATGGATTAGGATGAATACTATGGTAAGAATCAATAAAGCCATGATGTTCTAGGGTCTGGGTAATAGGCCACTTGAGAGCGTAGTGATGATGAGGTAATTTTCCCACGGTACTTTGTGTCCAATCCAAATGAGAGCCTGCATTGAAATCACCGACAAGAAACACGGGTATCCCTTTTTGTGTTAAAGAAGCTAATTGTTCAATCACAGGTAAAACACTAGGCTCGCGCACTTTTTTTTCTGAGGCCACCACTTCTTTTGCACTGAAGCCTGCTTGAATAAGATCAGGACCATAAGCGTCATTCAGTAGATGGACATTAGCTAGCACCACAAACTGACCGGTTTCAACTTCAATATAAGTATAAGATTGCTGGATAATACTGGTTTCATATAAAGGAAAACGCGAAATGATATGTTGCGCGAGGTTGTAATAATTCCAGCCTAATTGTTTAGCTAATAAAGCAGTATTTCCCCAAGGCTCTTGCAGACCCACCACATCAGCTTTAGATTGTCGAATGGCTTCAACTACTTTAGCAAAACTTACCTGAGTACCCCCATTTTCAATATTGAAAGTCATCACGGTAAGGGATACTGGGTGAGATGAGGTTGCAAAAAGAATAGGAGAAATAAGTAAGCAAAAGAAGAAAAGGGTTCGCGCTATTCGCTTTTCCATGGTAATCGCATCCCAGCTTTTATTTGAATGGCTTATTTTAACCCTTAACCTGCTGTGAATCTAACTAAAGTTTGTTTGAGAATTTGGAGTAGTTTGCTCTGAGCTTAAATCAGTGAAATCTTCTAATGAAATGTTGGAAACTCCAAGACCTACCGAGGCAATACTGGGGACTACGCTTGCTCCACTTCCCCAAATTAAATTTCGGGTAGCATCGGCTATTTTGGAATTCGAGGCGGTCTTTAGAACAAAACGGGTTGCATCACCAAGATGATAATTTTGCACCGTTTCTTTAATGCTTGATGTCCAAGTCATAGTGCTGCTAGAGCTACTAGAACTACTTGAGTGGCTTGCAGTTGAAGCCGCACTTTCTTGCTTAGGAGCAGGGGATTCTACTGGCTTGCTCTCGGATTCAGGTTTTACTTTTAAAGGTTTGCGATTTTTAAGTAACTCCGGTTTCACATGATGTGCGCTATGGATGTAACTACTAAGTCGCTTAGTTCCTTGGCGAGCAAGAATACTGATTTGCGCCATATCTCTAACGGTTTGATAATAATTGCTGTCAATAAAACCCTTTCCTGGAATTTTAGCAATTTTAGTCACTTCATTTCCCTCATAATGATGCAAACGTAAGGTTACATTATCAGGTATTAATTCGGGGTATTGGCCATAAAAGTCATTTAACCATTCAAGAATATCTTTAATGCCTTTATTACCTCGATCATCATAGAAATCAAAAACAATATTATCATCGGGATGGGTATTGGCTATATGATGAATTTGACCATACAAAAGAGTGGCTTTGGTTTCATCAAAAGCCCAACAGGCATGAGAGATGGAGTCTTTTTCTGGACTAATTGCTAAATTAAATGAAGTACCGGGAGTTAAGTCCTGAACTGTTCCAGTAAGACCATAATAACCTACCTTCATAAAACCATAAATATCGGCTAGTAAAAAGCGATAAAGATCCATACCCAGTTCTTGAGCAATTTGAATAAACGCCGGAAAACAAGAATCTTTTTTAGCGTTCGTAAGATCGCATTGATTGTTATCATCAATGGGTTTGGATTGTCTATTAGAGCCCACCATAAGTATGGATTTGGAATAATTTTCATTTTCCTTCTTCCAGGAATCTAATAATGCTTTATTGGCCTCAATAACTTTTAAAAAAGTAGGATTCGGTTCGCCCTCATTATTCTTTTTATTAAAATAATTAGGATTAAACAAACAGCCATCAACATCAGATGAAATAACTCTTATATCCATGGGGCCCTATTTTTAAATACGCAAATTATCTATTATACATCGCTCAAATTAACAGAGCATTAAATGGACAATGTGTTTATAGTTTATAATTTGGTATATAGCTGGAGTTTAAGCTGTTTTACCCAATGTTTATCCACAAAATCGGTTAATGGTTCTATCTCTTTTCTTTGTTGATTATGCATATGTTGTTGAATCATAGGTAAATAATATGCAAGATCAGGTACCTCTAAGTCAATTTCTTTAGACTTCTCGTCGTTAATCCGCACCTGCAAAATTTCTTTAAATAAGGGTAATTGTTCAAAAGTCTGTAATTCCTCTTGCAGCATCGGTCCTCCTTGGTAGGACAAAGTTTGCTGACTGGCGAGAGAAAGACGGGTGTAATAATTGGATTTTTTGGCAGCTAGATAACGTTTAGCATCCACATGGTGGCCTATTAACAAGGCTACTTTAGGCGAAAAATGCAGATCATAGGCCAGTTTTGCGCCTATCCATTCATGATGTACAGTTCCTAAATCGGCCATTTTGTATTGTTCAGTATTAGGGAAAAAATGGCCAATATCATGCAGCAATGACGCTAAGATCACTTCCTCGCTATGACCAGCTTTTTCTGCAAAATAAGCACATTGCAAGGAATGCTCTATTTGCGAAATAGGTTCGCCAATATAGTCCGCTTGCCCTGCATTGGTAAAACGCTGAAAGAGAAAATCAATAGGGGTCTTTGTCGATGGATTCAACTTGTTTACTCCATCATTGGGCTAATGGGATTAGCCACGTTATAAATTGCTGCTCCCGCAGAATAATCTTTATTAGGAATGCGTTCACAATCAGGGGGAAATTTTTCTCGTTTATCCGCGTAATAAGCAGAGCGCATGGCGCCGCCTTCGGAAAACTTGTTATAGGTAATAAAAATGGCTCGGCGCGATCCTTTGCTGCGATTAGGCTCGGAATAATGCGGTAAATAAGAATCAAACAAAATGACATCACCCGTTTTACATTCAATGGGCGTCCATTGGAATTGTGCGGCAATATCTGCACTGATTGATCCATCTTTTTCTTGAGAAAGTATGTGCGGTTTATTGGCACCACCAGTCACTACTTGTAAGCAACCGTTTTCTAGAGTGCAGTCATCAATGGCCACCATCATGGTGATATGAAATTTTTGATTAAAACTTACAAAAGCGGGTGCATCTTGGTGCGGTTTAAAGCCGCCGCCATTAGGAAATTTATAATTAATTTTTTCTTTAAAAATCACCGCAGGCTCACCCATTAATTCTGAAACGAGTTGTAGAGTGCGCTCGCCTCTGGCTACATCATCTAATTCTTGATGGTAATCAATAAAATTTTCAACCCGACAAAGCTGGCGTGCCGCCAATTGATTGGTTTCAAAGTATTTCATCCATTTGCCAGGTGTTTCCGGCCAGGAGGTAAGTTCATCGCACCATTGTCCTAAATTGTGTTTAACATGCGTGGAGAAAAAATCAGAGAGCGTAATGAAGCCATGTTTTTTCCAATGCTTTATTTGTTCTTCATTCAATTGATAATGCATGACTCTCATTCCTTTTTATTGTCCAAGTGATTTCTTGGTGGGTTTCTCTATTCAAGGCCACCGTTAATCCCCATCCAGCAAGCAAGGTAGTCGCTAATAAACCGACCGTGTAATAAATGCCCAGATAAAATTGCAGTATGGGTAAAAAAACGGTACCTATGGCGGCCCCTAATTTGCCACAACTGGCAGCGACACCATGGCCGGTTGCTTTTATTTCCGTGTCATAAAATTCAGCGGGGAGTAAATAGGTGGTAATGCCAGGGCCGAAATTAACAAAGAAGTTAAATAAAATAAAACCGGTAAAGATCATGGTCATACTTAAAGCATGCGAAGAAATATTGCTCAAACTCAAAATAAACAGCCCCAAAAAGGAGAGTAAAAAACCTAATCGTTGTAATTTTAAAGGGTTCATCCGTGCAATGACAAAAATGCCTGCAAAGGCACCTAAAACGACAAAGAGGTTGACGAAAAGGGTGCTGACTAATAGTGCATTTGCGGAATTAAGCAGGTCGGCCTGTGTTGAGATGTTTACTGCGCGTAATACTGCGGGAACAAATAAACCAATTCCATAATAAGAGATATCCAAAAAGAACCAGGAAAGACATAAACAGATAGTGGTTTTTCTCAGAGTGGGGGTGAACAATTGACGGTAACTTTGGAAAAAGGATTTTGATTTTTGTAATTTTTGTTGGGCTTGCCAAACAAAACTTTCGGGCAACTTAGCTCTTAAGAACAAAGCAATGATGGCAGGAATGGCACCGGAGGCAAACATCCATCGCCAAAGATCTAAAGCCGGATGAATTTTAAACATGAACCAGGCAACAGCAACACCGATGGGTGAAGCAAGGCAATTAATAAACATGGCTGCGG
>SCSO01000277.1 GCA_004297865.1 Legionella sp. | reverse complement strand
GCTTCATATCTTCTTGTGATCCTGAACGAATATTCTGAATAACAGTAGGTGATAGACCTGATTCTTTAGCTAATTTTCTTACGCTTTTATGCCCACTTTCCATTAATTCTTTAATTGTTTCGGAAAGTAAGAATTCAGTATATTCTTGTTCAAATTGCTCTTTGAACGATGGATCTTGCATCTCTCTTTCAAAAGTTGATAATGGTTTTTTAGTCATAATAGTCACCTGTCTTAATACGGTTGGTGTAATCATCACGTTTGTTTAAGGCATTTTCTTTTTCTTGAACTGGCAATTTTGCTTGTTTTTTTCTAAAACCATTAGTGATGATAATTTTTTTTCCTTCATAGAAAAAACACAAAAACCTATCTGGCTGCGGTTTAAAGGCATATATTTTATCGCCTTCACTACGAAATTTTGTTATGTCCTTGATAATGCCTGCGTCGCCCATGCGCTTTAATAACTTTAACAGCTGAATTTTTTCATCTTTATTCAACCATTTATAGTAATCCAACGCTTCACTGTGTTGTTTCGCATCGAAGTACCACTCAATGGTATATTCATTACCTTCATAGGCAATATATTCAATTCTATTATTCATTATAAGTGTATCACTATAGTTGTACGATGTCAAAAAAAGAACAGCTAATAATTCTCGGTTAAGCTACTTCACAAGGCTCATAAATAAGCTCTTTAATAAGGGTGGACCACTTATCCAGAGCCTCTTGCCGTTGGGGCAGCATCTCATTTTTGTTGTAGGTGGCCATTATTTTAGGCATTTTATGCCCCAAACATTTTTCAATAACGACTGGATCAATATTCAACCTTTCTCCGAGTTGAGTTGCAAAAGTACGGCGGAGATCATGAGCTGTCCACTCTGGGATTCCGACACGTTTTTGTATTCTTTTAATGGCACGGGGTAGGGCGTCTTTTGACAATGGCGCATCAGTAGTAATACCGGGAATTACGAATAGTGAGTCATTAGTTTGTTTATGCTTGATTAGGATTTCTTTAGTTAACTCACTTAAATGAATTTTAACTGTAATGGCTCCTTTTGAATGTTCAGGAGGTATTGTCCATAATGATTGTTCGAAATTAAATTGATGCCATTGGGCAAGTCTGATTTCACCGGTTCTTACACCAGTCAATATAATAATTTTAATGGCCATCCTAGCTGATTCGGACATTTCGCATAATTCGCTTTCGAGAAAATTCCATATAGTTTTAACTTCATCAGAGCTTAAAACCCTTTCTCTCGGTTTTTCGACACCGCCTATATCTCTGGTTCTTATATTGATGGCAGGATTGTGTTGTAGACTACCTCGGCTTACAGCATAGTTAAATACTTGCTTGATTGTGCTAAGGATACGGTTTGCGTGAATAGGGGCTCCTCGCTGGACAATTTTATCAAGGGCAGCTGCAATGTCTTTAGTTTGTATTTTATCGAGTTCCATGTGGCCGAGTAGGGGGATAAGATCAGAGTCTATTTGATATTTAATAGGGCGCGCTTGCTTTCTATGTTTAACCGCGTAATTTTCATACCAAGACACAACTAACTTATCAAAAGTATTTTCTACTTTGAGTTTCACTAACTGAGCATGCTCAACTGGATTGATACCTTGCTCTTTTAAGCACATGGCTTCAGTGTGAAGTTCACGGGCTTGCTTTAAGCCAATTCCTGGATATTTACCTAAACTCATTTTTTGACGTTTACCGTTCATACTGAAACGATAGAACCAAGATTTATTACCGCTAGGCATTACTCTTATTCCTAAACCAGATGATTCAATTTTTTCAAACCATGTAGTTTCTGACTTCAAGTTTTTTATATAGCTATCAATAAATTTCATATAAATTCCCTTTTGATTTTGGTACCATATTTGGTACCAAAACTTATGGATACATAGAATATTAAATGATACTGATTGAGGGTGTTAAATGCAATAAACCCTTTAAAATAAAGGGGTATTGGCATTGATTGAACTTAAATGATATTGTTTGATATGGGTAAGATAAAGTTTCGTAATCAGAAGGTCTGCGGTTCGATTCCGCGCAGCGGCATTGTAGAATCAATGGGTTATGAAGATTTAAATTAAAATTTAATTGGCGTGTCGAATATGTGTCGAAGTGTCAAATTGTGTTTAGGATATAATGATGGAAAACAATATAATTTCAAACCAAAAATCTTTATT
>SCSO01000531.1 GCA_004297865.1 Legionella sp. | reverse complement strand
GGCTGGACTGGATCTACCGCAGCACCCGCTACCTCGACGTCGATCTCGCCGAAGAGAAGAAGCAGAACCCGACCGACCTGTTCAACGCCTTCCTGATCGTCACCGACGCCAGCAAGCGCTGGGCGATCAACCTGGGCATCCGGAACATCTCCGACACCCGCTACTACGACCAGAAATTGTCGCAGCCGCTGGCGCCGGGCAACTACGCGGCGTCCGGCATCAACGAGCCGCGCACCTTCACGCAGAGCATCAGCTTCGCGTTCTGAGTGCGGCGGTCTGCTCCGGCGTTTCGGCGGGCGGGTTCGGCGGCGGCACCAAGCAGGCCGCGTAGGGCTTGCTCTCGCACTGGCATTGGGGCGTCTGCCCCTGCGGACAGCCGATCGATACCTGGGCGCCGTCATCACAGCGGATCTTGCAGCTCGCCACCGCCGGCCTGCGGTCGCGGCTCAGCAGCACCACTGCGCCGACCGTGGCGATGATCGGAACGGTACTGACTTCCTGGTGGAAGAATGGCCCGGACTGCGAGACCCCGCCAGGCCCGGCTTCCTGATGGAAGGGGCCGAAACTCTGGGAGGCACTACCGTGACCGGCCTGCTGTCGGGCCGGGCCGACGCCCTGCGAAGCCGAACCGCCACTCGCCCGCTGATAGGCGATGCCCTTGTCGGCGACCGAACCGGAGCGCGCCGCAGACCGACCGGTCGCGGAGCCACCATCGACCGCGCTGCCGGTCGCTGTGCGTTGCGCGCCCTGCACAGGCGCCGCGCTACGGCGTGCCTGACTGCTGACGGGCGCGGTCTGCGTGCTCGCAGCCGCAACCTCGGTGCCCGCAGTGCCTTGGGCACCGGCCGCGGTGGCCTCGACTGCAGTCGCCGCCGGAGCGGCAGCCGTCGCGGCGGTGCCAGCGGTCCCGGCGGTCGAAACGATCGCCGTGGTCGCGACCGTCGACACCGTGCCCACGGCGGCCACGCCGGTACCGATCAGCGCCAGCGGCGCCAGCAGACAGCCGCCGAGCTGGCTGCACAGCAGCAGCG
>SCSO01000276.1 GCA_004297865.1 Legionella sp. | reverse complement strand
GCTCTTCCGATCTAATAAAGCCACTTCCAGAAACCCCAGCAGCACCTTTAGAACTAATAATCATTACTCCCAACAGCCCGATTTCTTGCCACAGGGTTAATTCCGTATTAGTCGCTTGCGCAATAAACATCGCAGCCATGGTTAGATAAATCGCCGTACCCGCCAGATTAAAGGAATAACCTAAAGGTAATACCAAACCGACCACCGATTGTTCGCAACCTAGGTTTTCCAATTTTTCCATCAAATTAGGTAATACGGTTTCCGAAGAACCCGTACCCCAAACAATAAGCAATTCATCTTTAAGATAACGCAATAATTCCAGAATACTAATCTTGCAATACACATGTAACAAAGTCCCCAAGACTAATGCCACAAAGAGAATAGACGTTAGGTAATAGCAAGTTAATAAACCAATCAGATTATATAATGGTGCAATCCCAAACTTACCTACACTATAGGCCATAGCTGCAAAGGCAGCGACTGGCGCAAGATACATGACCAAATGGATGATATTAAAAAAGACCTTAGCTAAGTTTTGCATGCCTGTAACTAAAGGCTTACCTAAAGAACCCGCCATGATCAAACCAATAGCAAAGAGAATGGAAATAAAAATTACCTGGAGTAATTCACCATCAACAAAGGCACTTACAAAAGTTTTAGGAATAATATTTAAGAGAAGGTCAATCAGATTAGTAGGTTGATGAATACTGCCAATATAGTTTACAGCTTCTTTGATATCCAGACTGGCCGGATCAATATTTAAACCCACTCCAGGTTGCCAATAATCAGCTGCAGCTAAACCTAAGATGAGAGCAAAAGTGGTAATGACTAAGAAAAAAAGCAAAGCCCCACCAGCTAATTTACTGACTTGCCGCATGTCGTTCATCGCCGCTATGCCTGATACTAAAGTAAGGAAAATGATGGGACCGATGAGCATTTTTATCATTTTGATAAACACATCAATGATGGGTTTGAATTGGACTGCGAGCTGAGGGGAAAAATAACCGAGAAGAACACCGAATATCACACCCAAGAGAACTTGGACATACAGCTTTTTTAGAAAATTCATTTTGAAGTTCTCCGAGTCGTTTACTTTAAGCAAAACCAAGCCCTGAAAAAACACTAAAATTCTTTTCTTAAATCTTAAAATTATTATTACACGAATTTTTAGGAATACACCAGGCAAGTTATGATAACAACAGACACTTTTACTTAAAATGTTGATATTAGGTTAAACTTAGTGCCCAGTCAATAGTCATTTATTGGTCGTGGTTATTTCGTGAACCTGCCCAGTTTTTCGAAAAAGAGGCTTCGATTGTAGGTTGGGTCGAGACCCAACATAACCATTTCATCTTCGCTCAAAATTTTTTGTTGGGTCTCGACCCAACCTACATGATACATTCGGGTTTTCGTGAGCGGGCCCGGTTTTTATATTGTGCAATATTCAAAGACGGGCACGGGCACGCTCACGGGCACGAAAAATGTTGTAGGTTGGGTCGTGACCCAACATAACCATTTCATCTTCGCTCAAGATTTTTGTTGGGTCTCGACCCAACCTACAAATTAAGATACCCACCGCGATAATGACCCTATCAAAATACTGGTGTACAATAGCCCCATTAAGCATTACCCACAGAGGTCAGTATGGAATTTCTCCAGCATTTTTTTGACATGATTTTGCATATCGATGTGCATCTCAATGCCTTTGTGTCAACTTATGGCTTATGGACTTATTTTCTACTATTTGCAGTTATTTTTTGCGAAACCGGGCTTATTATCACTCCTTTCCTCCCCGGCGATTCTTTGCTATTTGCTGCTGGAAGTTTAGCTGCCCAACCCAATAATACTTTATACATCCTCATTTTATTTTTAATACTCTTTACTGCCTCCGTATTAGGCAATCAAATCAATTATTTTGTAGGTAAACTAATCGGTCCGCGAATGTTTAATGCCAAAAAATCGCGTCTGTTTAACCATCAACACCTAGAAGATACCCATCGTTTCTATGAAAAGCATGGTGGGAAAACCATCATTTTTGCGCGTTTTTTACCGATTATTAGAACTTTTGCCCCATTCGTCGCAGGAATAGGACAAATGCATTGGCTGCATTTTAGTTTGTATAACTTATTTAGTGCTCTATTATGGATAGGCAGTCTCTTAGGTTTGGGGTATTTTTTAGGTTCACTACCTATAGTGAAAGAGAATTTTACTTTAGTGATTTACTGCATCATTGTGATTTCTTTACTACCACCCATCTTAGGTTTTTTCAAAGGAAAAGCCAGCAAACGGAGTATTTAAGCTTCAGAGTTTCAAAGAGGCATTAGAATTCTGTTGTCCTAAATATTGGTTATAATAAAAATCAAATTGTTGCGCCACCACCTCCAATGAGGGTCTTGGGCTGATACCAATAACTTCACTGAGCAACATCGTTTTGAAAGAATGCGGGTACCTATTGCCACCTGCAAAATCAATAAAATATTTAATTGCCACATTGAGTTCATCTAAAGAATTCAAACTCTTAATTTCTTCACCAAATTTTTTCGCTCTTAAACGACCTTCTTCTCCATGGCGATGGAAGAATGAGAAAAAGATATTGTCGCTGTAGGCAGTATAGTTGTTTACTGCTCTAGCTATCTTAGTTTTCAATGCTTTTACTGCTTTTTGTTCTTCACTTTGTTGCGAGGATGTTGGACTCGCATTGGGAACTGCTTTCGTAGATGAGTCGACCTGTGAAGATAAATTTGCAGTTGATTTAGTTGTTGAAGTAGCGCCAGGAGTAGATGCTATTAGAGAAGCCGTTTCAATTACGGTTGTCCAATGGGTATTGTATGAGTTGTGCAGTGTAATAATATGCCAATTTGGAATATCATTGAATCTGACTATCTCTTCTTTTTTCAAAGTAGGTAATATTTTGTCCCTTTCCAAAACTTGTTTTATTTGTTGATTTTTATAAATATGTAAATTGATGTTAAAAAGCTCTGCAAGACTAATTAAATCAACTGCGGTTCCCCAATATTCATTTTCTCTTGACTTAGCTAGGCCTCCAATGATGATCGAATCTTTTATAAAGGGCGTATCCACCAAGACTCTTTTTGTATTTTTCTCATTAGCCCCCTCAAAATTAAAATCAGGGCCATACAAATATTTAATAAATAACGAAGCTTTATGGGACCTAGACAATAATTCTGTCAATTGATTTTTTCGTTGGTCCAACTCTTTTTGTTTATTTATTTTTTTCCGCTGATTAGGGGCCTTTTGTACTTCTGCTGCTTCTAAATCGGCAATTTCTTTTTCAAATCTTGGAAGTTGTTTGCTAACCTCTTCTGCAACTAATTTATCTATTCTTTTCTTATCATCAGCAAGCACGCCAACTAAATCAGCAAAAGGATTAATTTCATCATCAGAAGCAATTAATCCTTCATAAACCTCAAAAAAGGTACTATAAGCAGTATTTTTTTCGATCACATTTAAAAAGGACGCATCATCTGGATTAGTAGTAGGATCTCTACTTAATTGAGAACATGCCAAACGCAAATTTTTTATATTGTTTTCATAAAGAATCTTTCGTAAAGACTCTTGTAAGGTCATTAATAATTTTTCATCTGGGGCATTGAAATCAAAAGTCTTGATTGTCTCCAGGCTGGACCAAATTGAAGAATCAAACTTCGCCCAAACTGTAATAGTTTGAGGACTTTGTTGAATGATATGTATTAATCCGATAGCAAAAGCGTAAAATGAACAATTACCTTTTCCAGGATTGTCGAGCAATGCAGGAGAAAACACTACATCCTTAAGATCTGATGTTTTTTTACTGTCCTTACTATCCTTACTATCCTTACTATCCTTACTGTCTTTACTGTCTTTACTGTCTTTACTATCTTTAATATCTCCTGTTGCTTTTAAATACGCTTCTAAGGCAGTAATATCCTGTTGAATATCCTCATTGAGGTGCTCTTGTGCTAAAGCTACACGATCTCCAAACCAAAGCCACTCCCACCAACCCAGTTGGTTATTAAAGTCTTGATTTAGAGTAAGATTTAAAGATTCTTTTAAGATGTCTAGATAGCCTTTAGCTAACTCGTGACTAACAGAACCGGTGATCTTTGGAAAAACGCGATTAGTAAAAGCATTGTTAATGTATAATTGGCGCAAGTTTGCATATCGCTCCTCGAATTCTCCAATATTTCTAGCCTTAGCCAAAGCAGTCCAGCCGTCCCTTAAAGTTTTCAGGACTTGAATATCGCGCGCGTAATCGGCCCGCTCGTTAGCAGACTCAGAGAGTGGCTTATCTTGCTGTTTTTTATCTAATTCTTGTATTTTTTGGGCTAAAAAATCAGCATATTGCTTATAGGTCATCGGCATATTTGAGGCATCCCCAATTATCGTATTTAATATAAAAACACGATCTGTATATATATTATGCTACAAGTCCTCAAAATACACAACACCTTAAGCACGCATAAAATTAATTAACCAGCGGGCGAAATGGACGTCATCTTCGGGTAATTCTAAGGATTTCATGCCCTCAATGAATTCCTTTTCTCCAATAGTGTCTTCGCGAGACACCATCAATGCTTCAGAATAAGCCTTAGTAAACTCAGGATGCCCTTGCACACTGAGTAAATTATTACCTACTTGCATTAGATAATTAGGGCAAAAATCACTTCCTGCAAGGATTTCAGCACCTTTTGGTAATTCAACCACTTGATCTTGATGGCTAACCAATAAATTAAACTGCTCTAATAAAGGAGTCATCCATTCTTTTTGCGCTTTGACTTGGTTTTGGGAAATCCCTACTCCCCATCCATTAGGAGATTTAATGACCTTGCCGCCTAGTGCCTTAGCAATCAATTGATGGCCAAAACAAATACCAATAACCTTTTTTCCTGCCGCATGCAGCTGACGTACAAACTCTTCTAGCTGAGTAATCCAGGGAAAGCCATCATTAACCCCGTGCCGACTACCGGTAATCAGATAAGCATCCACTTCGTCAATGTCTTGAGGAAATTCGCCGTGTTCCACATCAAATTCAATAAACTCTATTTCAGGATCAACTGCTAAAAGAAGTTTGGCAAACATCTCGGGATAATGACCATGTTCAGCCACAAACATCTCACTGACGCGGTCACATTTTAAAATACCCAGCTTCATTTCAATTCCTAAATAACAAAAGTTGCATTTTACAATTCACAGATTGTTTTGTAAAAATTAATTAATAAATTGCTTATTACTCTTTTCACAAGCAATAACCAAAGCTTTTAAATTTTTTATAGAATCTTTTTTACAATGCTTACTTAAAGACGATTGATAAGTCACAATGAAATTGTCGATTTGTTTACCAATCGAGCTTTGACTGACTATTTTCAAATCACCATCATCGACAGCAGCACCGTCGTGACCACGAAAAACACCAATAAGTCTTTGAATTACTTCTAATTTCTTATTTGCAGCCGAGGGTTTAAATACATGGGAATGATAAAGAGCACAATTACTTTCTAATCTTTTCGCTATTTTTTCCTGATGCTGTTCGAGAATAGCGATTAATTTAGCCACCGGATCTAATTGATTTAATTGATTGATTAATTGATCCACTTTGTCAATGGCTTGCGAGCATTGAAAATAGGCTTGTAATTCCGGTTGATTTTCACGCAAATAGTCTTCAATCATTAGTTTAATCAAGCCATCATTCAAAATGGCGCAATCTTGCCCATCAATTAAAGCACTTTTATTTCTAATTGAACGAATTAAACGATCTACTGCGTTTAGTTTATCCTGAGCAATAAACTGTTCATAAGCGTCTTTGTCAGGAATATCTTTGTAAGTACTTAATTTACCAATGAGTTTTTCAAGAGGGTGCACACAAAGAGGTTGTAGTGCATCATCTGACTGGGACATGATGAGGCTCTCCAATAGCGTACGGGATAATATACAGTTTAGCACAATATGGTTAAAGTAGGTTGGGTCGTGACCCAACACAACCATTTTAATGCTTATGAAGACTTTTATGTTGGGTCACGACCCAACCTACGAGAAAAATTGGATTTAATTAATCATAAAAACCTCTAGCAACCCCTCCCGATTTTTCTCTACGAATTTTTGCCCAAAGCCACGAACCTCGGCCAATTCTTCAATCGCTTTAAATCCCGCATGACTTTCCCGATAGGCAATAATTGCTTCCGCACGTTTTTTGCCAATCCCTTTAAATGATCCAACCAAAGTGGCTAAGTCAGCTTTATTCAGATCGATCTTTGCTTGAGCATTAACTGTTTGTTTTACCGGAGTGGGTGGATTAACTGGAGTAGCGGCATAGGCTGGAAGGTTGATAATACTTAATGATAATAACAATGCAAAATAATTTGCTTTCATAATTTCTCCTAATTGTTGGACTTAAGCGGCTCATTCCCGAGCCGCTCGCGAGTATCCCAACAATTAAAAGCGCTGTCGAGCGTTTTTAAAATTATTTTTGTTGCGAAAAACTATAAAGAACATAAGAAACGCACGCCGTAAGTTTTTTAACCATATCTAAATGCAAAAACTCATTCGGACCATGTGCATTGGAATGCGGGCCCAAGACGCCAGTAATCATAAATTGCGCTTTGGGAAACTTCTCACCCAACATTCCCATAAAAGGAATAGTCCCACCCTCACCCATATAAGCCGCAGGTTTATCGTAATAAGCCATAGACGCTTCATCCGCCGCCTTGGTTAACCAATCAGACATCAAAGGCGCATTCCAACCTGGGGAACCATCACCTAATTTAAATTGTACCTTGGCTTGATAAAGTGGCGCTTGCTTTAGAGCATTTTGCATTAACTCACCCGCTAGTTTAGGATTTACCGTCGGCGGTAAACGCATGGATAATTTAAATGAAGAGATAGGACGCATCACATTACCCGCATTAGCAATAGTGGGAAAACCTTCCGCTCCTGTGACAGTCAAAGCTGGTCGCCAAGTTCGATTGAGAATTAGTTCTGTCTTATCTGTTAATACTGGTTTAACGCCAGGATGCCAAGGAAATTCACTGTAGACTTCATCCCCTAATACCTCTGCACAATGCTTGGCTTGTTTAATGCGCTCAGCAGGAATGTCACAATACAATTCAGCTAATTTAATTTCCCCAGTATTTTCATCTTCGATACGACCAATTAATTGTCTAGCCACTCGAAAAGAATCCGCCACTATGCCGCTCGCATTGCCGGAATGTACCCCTTCATTAATTAATTCAACAGACAATTCACCGGTGACATTGCCCCGCAAAGAGGTCGTCATCCACAATTGTTCATAATTTCCCGCACCAGAATCTAGACAAATCACTAAGGACGGCTGACCAATACGCGCTTTTAATAATTCAATATAATAAGGTAAATCATAACTACCACTTTCTTCGCAGGCTTCAATGATGAGCACGCAGCGAGGATAAGGCAAACCTTGGGCTTCCAGAGCACGAATTGCCGTTAAGGACGCATAAGCGGAATAGCCGTCATCTGCACCACCTCGACCGTATAAGCGATCATTTTTAATCACTGGCTTCCAAGGATCGAGATCTGCATCCCAACCCGACATTTCCGGTTGCTTGTCTAAATGTCCATAGAGTAAAACGGTTTCATCGATTTGTCCGGGTACTTCCATAAAAATTAAAGGCGTACGTCCAGGTAAACGCATGACCTCAAGGGTCATGCCTTTGGGCGCATGCGCTTTACACCAATTGGCAATATGCTCAACAGCTTGTTCCATGTATCCATGCTCTTGCCATTGCGCATCAAAGTGCGGCGACTTATTGGGTATCTTGATGTAATCACAGAGACTCGGAAGAATCTCTGCTTGCCATTCCTGACAAATGAAGTCATACAGTCCTTGGGGATTGAACATGAGCTTGCTCCTTAATAATAGCCACAATGCGTGCAGCGGCAGATTCAATGTTTAAGGTTTTAATTTTGACTTCAATGTCATTCTTTTTAGACATTAATTCCTTTAATGCCGATAATAAACGGTCTTTACTAAGATCATCGTCTTGGATCACTATACTAATGCCTGCATTTTCAAAATAACGAGCGTTTTGAATTTGATCACCGCGACTTACTTTTGCAGAGAGCGGAATTAAAATATGCGGTTTACCCAAAGCTAAAATTTCGTATAAAGAATTTGCGCCAGCGCGAGAAATAACTACCGAAGATGCCGCAAAAAGGTCTGCTAATTCTTCATTTACATATTCCAACTGACAATAACCAGGAACACCAGATAGCGAAGCATCGATCTTATCCTTGCCACAAATATGGATCACTTGAAACTGTTGGGTTAATTCCGGTAAAGCCTCGCGAATACTGCGATTGATTGAACCTGCACCTAAACTTCCGCCAATCACCAACACACAAGGTTTATCTTGAGTAAAACCACAATATTGTAAGCCTTTTTGCGCATTACCGGTAAACAATTGTTGGCGTATAGGAGTTCCCGTGACCTCAATTTTATCTTGCTGTTTAAAGTGCTTTTTGCCGCCGGCAAAGGTAAGACAAATTTTGTTGACAAAAGGAAAGGACAAACGATTCGCAAGTCCTGGGCTCATATCGGATTCATGAGCAACTATAGGCACACGATTTACCCAAGCACCCACTACTACAGGAAAGGCAACAAAACCGCCTTTAGAAAAAACGACGGTAGGTTTTAATTGATAAAATAATTTAATCGACTGCAAAATCCCTATAAAAATTTTAAAGGGATCTAAAAAATTTTTAAAACTAAAATATCGGCGCAGTTTCCCACTACTCACTGTATAAAAAGGAATGCCTAAAGGCGTTATCATGCCCTTTTCGATCCCGTCATCGGAACCAATATAGGCAACATCCCAGCCTTCTTGTTTAAACTGATTAATCAAAGCAATATTTGGTGTGACATGGCCTGCAGTGCCACCGCCGGTGAAAATAATCCTTTGACTCATAGCACTTCCCTAACCAACAAACTTAAATCAATCGCTTTCAAAGATTTAGTAATGGACCCTACAGAAATAAAATCCACCCCCGTTTGCGCAACGGCAGCAATATTTTCCAGCGTAATACCACCAGAAGCTTCTAATTCACAGTACTGCGGTTGGTTCATTTTAACCGCTTCTACGAGCATCTCTTGACTGAAATTATCTAATAGAATTCGATCAGGATGAGCATTAAACGCTTCGCGCAATTCATTTATAGTTTCCACTTCAATTTCTACTAGTAAATGTTGATGTGTTTCACGAGCTAAAGAAATAGCCTTTGCAACCGAGCCACAGGCTTTAATATGATTTTCTTTAATTAAAAAGGCATCATAAAGCCCCATGCGATGATTTACCCCACCGCCGCTTTGCACGGCATATTTTTGAGCAAAACGTAAACCTGGGATGGTCTTCCGTGTATCTAAAAGTTTGGTTTTAGTATGTTGTAATTGCGCTGCATATTGGCGGGTTTTAGTAGCTGTAGCCGATAAGGTCTGTAAAAAATTTAATGCTGTTCGTTCTGCTGTTAAAACAGAACTTGCGGTACCATGGATAATACATAAAGTAGTGGGTGCAGCAAGCCATTCCCCCTCGCTCACTTTCCAATCTATTTCAATTTTAGGATCGATTTGCCTAAACACTTCATTGACCCAAGGTTGCCCACAAACCAACATGGCTTCACGCGAAATAATTTCGGCTTCTACGATTAATGAGTTAGTTAACAAAGCCGCCGTCACATCTCCAGATCCTACATCTTCCTTAAGCGCATGGCCTACATCTAATGCGACTTGTACTAAATCAATTTTCATGCTTTTTTTCCTTATTCATTTGTCCATAGCGAGCTTTTAATAAAGGCGGAGCAATAAAGGTCGTGATCATCACCATTAATACAATTGCAGAAAACAAATCGTCGGAAATCACGCCTAAGGTTCTACCTATGGATGCGAAAACGAGCCCCACTTCACCACGAGGTAACATACCTATGCCAATTAATACGCGATCATCTTTAGCATTAGCGCCCCATCCACTGACTAATTTGCCAATAATTGCCGCAGCAATTAAAGCATTAGCTAAAATAAGCACATTCCAATGGTAGAAAGTTTCCAGTTTCACTTGTATGCCGATCACTACAAAAAACATGGGCGCAAGAATCGATTCTAAGGGCGAAACTAAATGACGAATACTGGGGCTTTCTTCTGCATAATTATCTCCGTTTTTAAAATAATTATCATGAAGAATTACCCCTGCTGCAAAAGCACCAATGATGGTAGCTAATTGAATGGCAGAAGCTAGCCAAGCCAACGCCATAATGAATAAGAAAGCAATAAATAACTTGGCTTCCGTAGGTTCTAAAAATCGAAAAAAATGCACTGCTTTTTTTAAGATGAAGGGGCCAAGACTTAAAGTAGCGATAAAAAAGAGCAGGGTATAGAGGATAATCCTTAAAACCATCATCCCATCCACTACACCATTCATGACCATGCTACTGACTACTGCCAAAATAATTAAACCCAAAATATCATCGAGCATGGCAGCGCCCAGAATCGTTCTAGCTTCACGGGTACGTAGAATTTTAAGCTCAGATAAGACGCGCGCGGTAATGCCGATGCTTGTTGCACTGAGGGTTGCTGCAACAAATAAATTTGCTTGATAAGTGGCCTCTGGTAATAATAAATAAGCGACAGTAAAACCTAGTACCATGGGAGCTATCACCCCAAGCAAAGCAACGAGTATAGATTCTTTCCCAGTTTTTTTAAGTTCAGTGACGGAACTCTCCAATCCCACCATGAACAATAAAAAAATCACTCCATAGCGAGAAAAGATATCTACGATGTAAGCAATTTTCAGATACTCGGTGCCATTAGGTCCACTCAGTGCCTGAGTAAATTCTTGGGCATAAAGCGGATTAGTAATCACTGAGCTAACGGCTTGTGGCAATGGCAAACCATTGAGGACTTCTTTCATCACATCAAAAATTACAGACCCTTCGCGCAAAATAATAATGAGTTGGGAACCACTAAGATAACAAAGATTACCTAAGATCACCCCCATCAATAACTCACCTAATACTCCCGGTTGGTTAAGTCGTTTAGCGATATAACGGCCTATAATGGCAAAGAAAAAAATAGTAGTAACGCCAAGAATAACTGAACTCACTGGATCCTGACCTGTCATGTGATGTCCTTAAATACTACTTATAAACCATTAATGTTGTTGTTTGGCCAAAAATAAACAAGTCGCTAAAACGGAATCGGGATTTAAGGAAACGCTATCTATGTTTTCTTTCATTAGCCATTGCGCAAAATCCGGATGATCCGAAGGTCCTTGACCACAAATACCAATGTACTTACCTGCTTTTTTACAAGCAGAAATCGCCATATGCAATAACGCTTTAACAGCCTCATCCCGTTCATCGAATTGTGCAGCAACTAATCCTGAATCCCGATCTAATCCTAAAGTAAGCTGGGTTAAATCATTCGATCCTATAGAAAAGCCATCAAAATGTTCTAAAAACTGATTAGCTAAAAGCGCATTAGAAGGAATTTCGCACATCATGATCACTCGCAAACCTTCTTTACCACGTTCTAAACCATGACTTTTTAATACTTTGATGACATTCGCTGCCTCAGATACCGTACGCACAAAAGGAATCATCACTTCGACGTTAGTTAAGCCCATTTCTTCGCGCACGCGACGAACTGCCTTGCACTCTAAGGCAAAACAATCCGCAAAATTTTCAGAAACGTAACGTGACGCTCCTCGGAAACCTAACATGGGGTTTTCTTCATGAGGTTCGTATAATTTTCCACCCACTAAATTAGCATATTCATTGGATTTAAAATCAGACAAACGCACAATCACTGGCTGCGGATAGAAAGCAGCAGCAATAGTCGCTATCCCCTCTTTCAAACGCTCAATATAAAATTCCACTGGCGATTCATAAGCAGCCGTTTTTTCTGTAATAAATTGTTTCAGTTCTTTATCTTGTAACTGGTCATAATCTAATAAAGCACGTGGGTGTATGCCAATAGTATTAGAAATTAAAAATTCTAACCGTGCTAATCCTACTCCAGAATTAGGAATAGAATGAAAAGCAAACGCTCTTTCTGGATTGCCTACGTTTAACATGACTTTGATAGGCAATTGCGGCATAGTTTCCACATCTAAACTTTCTTTTATGAAAGGAATTAAACCTTCATAAACAAAACCCGTGTCCCCTTCCGCACAACTGACGGTGACTTCATCGCCGTCACGTATTGTTTTAGTCGCATCACCACAACCCACCACTGCAGGAATACCGAGTTCACGTGCAATAATTGCTGCGTGACAAGTGCGTCCACCGCGATTGGTTACGATGGCAGATGCTCTTTTCATGACCGGTTCCCAATCTGGATCAGTCATATCAGAAATTAAAACATCGCCAGGCTCAACTCGATGCATTTCGTTGATGTCTTTAATGATGCGTGCTTTACCTTGACCGATTCTTTGACCAATGCTTCGACCTTCAGCCAATACATTGCTTTGCTCTTGTAAGGTATAACGTTCTAACACTTGTTTATTATCGCGACTTTTTACAGTTTCTGGGCGAGCTTGTAAAATATACAATTTGCCGTTAATCCCATCCTTAGCCCATTCGATGTCCATAGGACGGCCATAATGTTCTTCAATAATCAGTGCTTGTCGGGCTAGTTGTTCTACTTCAGTATTGGTTAAAGAAAACAATAAACTTTCTGCTTTATCCACATCCACTGTTTTAACTCGTTTATTTTGTAGTGGATCATCGCAATAAATCATTTTTATGGCCTTAGTACCGATATTCCTACGAATAACCGAAGGCTTACCTGCACGTAAACCTGGTTTGTGAACATAAAATTCATCAGGATTCACTGCACCCTGAACAACCATCTCTCCCAGACCATAAGAGGAGGTTATGAATACTACTTGATCAAAACCAGATTCCGTATCCATGGTAAACATAACCCCTGAAACTGCC
>SCSO01000275.1 GCA_004297865.1 Legionella sp. | reverse complement strand
AATCAGCTCTTTATAACTGATTCCCGCCATTTTTGCCGCATGATTGAGGTCAATCTGGCTACCAATATTTACCTCTTGGAAATATGGTAAATAAGGAATACTAGGAAGTTCAATTCGATAACGTTGGGGGTTTTTAATGAGCTCAGCTAAGGCTAAAAATCGGGGAACATAGACTTTCGTTTCTCGAGGAATAGGTAAATTCCAGAAATAATTACCGCGACGTCCTGCAGATTTAATCGCTCGAGCCATGGTGCCTTCGCCAGAATCATAAGCAGCAATAGCTAAAATCCAATTGCCATCGAAGAATTTATTTAAATACAGTAAATAATTGAGCGCGGCATCAGTTGAAGGACCAATACTTCGACGAGCGTCATACCACCAATCTTGTTTTAGACCTAAATCACTACCTGTCCTGGGCATTAATTGCCAAATGCCCGCGGCACCCACTCCGGAATAGGCGAAAGGATCATAGGCACTTTCAATCATAGGGACTAAGGCTAATTCACCAGGTAACTTACGTTTTTTTATTTCATGGACGATATGATAGATGTAAGGCTCTGATTGACGACAGACTTTTTGTAAATAACTAGGATGTGCCACCAACCAACGAATTTGCTCTTGCACCTCGGGACGGTTCACTTCGTGGCCCATGTTAAATTCGCTTCTTAGTACATCCCAGACATCTTGAGCGGCATGGGCTGAAAGATTGATCATGCCAAAACTAAGAAAGGCAGAAAATAAAAGGCCCTTCATTATTGCAGTCTTTAATTTCAATGGTCTGACCTATGAAAATCAATGGATGGTTAGTGTACTAAAGATTAACCCAGGATTAAACCCTTTTTGATTTTATGCAACCCATAAAGAACTAAATAAGCTCTTATTGTATACTATTTGAATCGATTTTTGCATTCTCTTAGTGTAGTAAAGACCGTTAAAGAATCTGCTGCAGCAGCTCCATGGGAGCGTGCATAATGAATAACTTCGGGTATATCGGTGCGCAAAAAAGGATTAATTTCTCGTTCCATCTTAAGAATAGAAGGCAAAGTACAGCCCAATTTTTGCTGTTGGATTTGTTCAATATACGTTTTTATGGCTTGATTTTGAGGTTCCACCTGTTGAGCAAAGGCTAAATTTTGCAAGGTGTATTCATGCGCACAAAAAACTTGCGTAGTAAGAGGCAAGTTTTTGAAAAGAAGTAACGATTGATGCAATTCTTCTATAGTGCCGTCGAAAACTCGCCCACAACCGGCTGAAAATAAAGTATCACCACAAAATAGCAGCCCTTTTTGGGGCTCGTAATAACTTATATGCGTTGAAGTATGGCCAGGATTAGACAAAATCTTAAAGTGATTGGAGCCCAAATGAATGCTCTCATGGGCTTGTACAACATCAGTAACATGGGGAATTCTAGAATCTTGTGGACCATAAATACGGCAAGAAGGGAAGGCCTGGATTAATGCAGCAACACCTCCTATATGATCTGCGTGGTGATGGGTGAGTAATATAGCTCGTAATTGTAATTGTCTGTCTTTAGCATATTGAATAATGGGCTGCGCGTCCCCAGGATCTACGCAATCAAAGAGATCAGTCTGGTCATCCTGCAATACCCAAATGTAATTGTCATTAAAAGCAGGAACTGGGTTGATGCTCATTTAAATTTCCTTAAAAAGTTTCTATTCGATATGAGGAAACACCAGGATTGAAATAGCGTTTTAGGCACTCTAAAGCCTCTTTCATTTCTTCGGCTAAGGTATAAGGTGGATTAATAAAGCATAGACCACAGCCAGTCATGCCGTCTTGACGGGCTAACGTGAGGTTAAATTGAATGTGCAAAGTGTTTTTTGCACCAATATCTTGCATTCCTCGTAATAATTGCTCAGTGAATTTTTTATCGACTACAGGATACCATAAGCCATAGACTCCTTGAGAAAAATGCTGATAACTTTGCTTGATGGCTTGGGGTATTTTTTTATATTCTTCTTTAATCTCATAAGCCGGATCAATAAAGATTAACCCTCGCTTTTCAGGAGGAGGTAAAAGCGATTTTAGACTCGCGATTCCGTCGCTATGACTGATGTGCACTTTTTTGTTCAAATGAGGCAATTGGTTTAATAATTGATATTCTTTAGGGTGCAATTCACAAAAGTACATGCGATCTTGGTTTCTTAAGCTATGCATTGCTAACCAAGGTGAGCCAGGATAATGACGTAATTCCCCGGATTGATTTAAACTGATAATACTTTGCAGATAATCGTTAAAGACTGGAGGCAGGGTATTTCTTTGTGGCCAAAGCAATTGAATACCTTGTTTGGATTCTCCTGTTTTTACTGCCTGAGTATCTCGTAAATCGTAGAGTCCTTTGCCAGAATGGGTTTCTAAGTAAAATAAGGGTTTATCTTTTTGTTTTAAATAAGCCAAAACCCGAGTTAGGGCGAGATGTTTGACTACATCGGCAAAAGTGCCGGCGTGATAACCATGTTGATAACTCAGCATAAAAGCCTAATACTCAGTAAAAAAGAGCTCAGTATAGCAGATTCAACCCAGCCTTCCTTCTAGTTTTATGAATCTGATCTATACTTTTTATGTGTGAGACTAAAAAGGAGGCCATTATGGGGTTGCATAAAGATCCTGATGATGAGCATTTATTCAATGACTTTAATTTTGATGATGGGGTTGAAGATATCGATCACAAAAAGAAAGTCCGAAGATTGTTAGAAGAGAAATTGGAAAAAAAACGCCTACGCGAAGAATTCATGGATGATTTTGATGAGTTAGGCGGTGAGTTTGATTGGGACGAGCTCGATAAATAACCTTATGTTCGTCGTTTTGCAGCCGCCATCAGAGTATTTTCCAATAATGAAACAATCGTCATAGGACCCACGCCACCTGGTACAGGGGTAATCCAAGCCACTTTTTCCACTGCCTTTTTAAAATCCACATCTCCACGAATACTACCGTCTTCTAATCGATGTATTCCTACATCAATAATAATTTGTTTTTCATTTAACCAATGAGTTTGCACCACATCCATTTTACCTACAGCCACCACCACAATATCCGCCATACGTACAAATGTCTCTAATTCTTGTGTGAATTTATGGCAGGTGGTGACTGTTGCACCGGCCAATAATAACTCCAAGCTCATAGGTCGCCCCACAATGTTA
>SCSO01000274.1 GCA_004297865.1 Legionella sp. | reverse complement strand
AACTTAAGGATGGCCTTTTAAGTAAAAAGACGATTAAAACAATAGAACAGCATTTTTCTGCGGATTCAGGCCAGGTTAACATATTGTTTTTTCATCATAATTTACATTATTTCTCAGGTATGCATCATCCTTTAAACAATGCCGAAGAGTTTATAGAGTTTTTAAAGAATAGCCCTATTCATTTGGTATGTACTGGTCATTTACATTATTCGACCCTTAAATTATTCACTAAAAATGACCAGAAGCCTTGTGCCATTTTGCACGCAGGTTCTTTGTTATGTCAGCGAAGAAGAGATAAAAAAAACGGTTATTATGTGATCGATATAGAGGGCATGAACTGCCGTATTGATTGGCGAGTATTTTCTGAGAATCAATTTATTTCTGAACAGATACATCTGGTGGAATTCGATTAATTTTTAAGTGGTTATTCAGCTATTCAGCTAAATTTGTTCTAAAATAATTAAGATACTATGGCAATTTTAGGAGTTAGGCACCATGAATGCTGCAAAAACCCAAAAAATAAGTGCCATCATCCATGATGAAAATGAGCTTGAGACTGTCATTACCCAGTTAATAGCTGAGTCTGTGGCTTTCTCTGATATTAGTGTGCAAGGTTCTCCTAAACAAATTAAAGACAAATATGGGGTGCAATTTATTGACCCAGAAGTATTACAAGACAGCAAAAACCCGCCTACAAAAGAAGCGTTTTTGAAAGATGATGTGGGTTGGGTCATTAGTTATTCTTTTACTATCCCCTTCATTATATGCATTATTTTAGGCATTTTTATCATTGGGGATATTCGTTCAACTACCGATAATTACGTTTACGGGTTCTTTGGCGCGATAGTAGGTGCGGTGGTAGGCTTTGCTAGTGCCTATGCTGTTAAACGGAATTATGAAAAAAAGGTTGCTCAACAAGAGAAAAAAGGCGGTTTTGTGCTTTGGGTTACTACCCATGACCCCGAACAACATGAGCAAGTGTTACAAATTCTTAAAGAGCATCATCCTGAAAATATTAAAGATTAATTCAAAAACACATTAAATTTATACAAATTGATCGTTTTATGTCCTATTATTTAGTAGTAGATAAATATATAAAAGGACGCCAAAAATGAATCATATAATTAAGTCTGTATTTTTACTTGGATTAGCTGGAGGAATAGCCGGTTGTGGTGGTAGTGGGGCTAGTTCTAGTGCCAGCGATGGGGGCTCAACTATCCTTGACGCGGTAGTAAGTGTTTCTGACGCAGTCACCACTGTTGGCGGTTTGTTTTCAAAAGACGACGACGATGAGGACAATAATTCTTCACAGCAAAGGGGTGGCCAAAGATATGACAATACTACAAGTCATAATACTTACAATGGTCAACCTGCTCCACAACAAAAACCCACTAAAAAAAAGGTAATACGTAGATAATGATTAACTACTTGAAGCCCAGTTTTTTGCTTCAAGTAGTTTTTTATCGTGTGCATTTATCGCTCATTTCTTATAGAATCGCTTTTTTTAACTACCCTTAGGAAACATGATGACCGTCAACAATACCTTTTGTTGGATTGATATCCCTGTACTTAACCTCGATCGCGCCATTTCTTTTTATGCCGCTATCCTTGATCAAGACGTCCAAAAAATCTCTGAACAGGGCTTTGAATTTGGTTTATTACCCCATACTGAAAACAATGTCTCCGGCTGTTTATGCGTAATGGATGATAGAAAACCCTCTCAAGAAGGCCCTTTAGTCTATTTAAACGTCGAAGGACGCTTAGCCCAAGCTGCAGAAGCTGTAAAAGAAGTAGGCGGTAAGGTTTTAAAAGCTCCAGAACAGATTGGTCCATATGGTCATAGAGCCGTTATTCTGGATAGCGAAGGTAATGCGGTAGCCCTCTATTCTAAAGAAGCTTAAAAAAGTCTTTAAAAAAAAGGGTAAGTCACCCAGGGGCAACTTACCC
>SCSO01000530.1 GCA_004297865.1 Legionella sp. | reverse complement strand
ACACCGGTAAGATTGATCGGCTTCGTGATGCGATGGCACGTGCAGAGCAGTTCTATGTAAAGAACTTAGTGCCTGAGGGCGCAGCACACACGTATGCACTTACACGCGGCCTTACTCCAGAGACACTGCAAGCATGGGGAATAGGATTTGCGCCTGACGGGTGGCGTTCGTTACTTGAAGACCTAACAGGGCAGGGGTTCACCACTAAAGAGCTTCTTGATGCGGGACTGATTAAGGAAGCAGATGAAAAGCGAGGAACGTACTACGACCGATTCCGTAATCGGCTCATGTTTCCTATACGGGACAGTGCAGGACGCACCGTTGCCTTTACCGGGCGCTCGCTTGATCCAAATGATCAGGCAAAATACCTCAATAGTCCTGAGTCCGATCTCTTTAAGAAGTCAGAGATTCTCTTTGGTATGGATCGTGCAAAGGATGCCATCCGCACCCGTGGATTTGCTGTCCTCGTTGAGGGGCAGTTTGATCTCATCCTGCTTCACCAGATAGGGTTCATGAACACCATAGCGCTTTCAGGAACGGCACTTTCAACGCAGCATATTGCGCTCATTAAGCGCTATGCCGATAACCTTATGCTCGCACTTGATGCCGATCGCGCAGGACTTGCTGCAAGCGCGCGTTCTGCTCATGCGGCGCTCGCTTCCGGCATGCGCGTTAAAGCAGTGCGGCTTCCTGAAGGAAAGGATCCCGCAGATATCGCAAACGAGGAACCAAAAGAGTTTACGCGACTGGTGAAGGACGCAGAGTCTATTGTTGAGTTTTTCTTAAGTGTTCTAGCAGCGTCTGAGACCGATTCACATAAACTGGTGCTCGCCGCAGAGAAAACCATACTTCCGCTCGTCGCGGCAATTCCAAGTCCCATGGAGCGCGAGTATTTCGTGGGGGTAATTGCGCGGGGAATCGGGCTTACCCCGGAAGCGGTACGGCATGCACTTCCTAAAAGTGCTGATCAAGCGGCAAATCCGGCACAGAATCCGGCGCCTGCACCGTCTACTACTATGACGCCCAGACATCATCGCGCCGCACTGATACACGCTGTTATTGTTACGTACCCTGATTTGCCCATTGCGAAACGCTTGACGGAAGAGTATAATCGTATTACTGGAGCAGCGCTTCCGGAGGAACAACCTACCGAGCGCGCCCTTTTTGAGGCTGGACTTGCCTTCGGGGAGTCGCCGACAGAAAACGAAGCAGACGATCTTATACGTGCATTTGAGCACATGGTGCTTAACGAACAACTCAAGGAAGCAACAACGCGCCTGCGTCTTGC
>SCSO01000273.1 GCA_004297865.1 Legionella sp. | reverse complement strand
ATCAGGTGCAGCCATAGTAGTTGACATTGCAAGCCCTAATACTGCTGCTGTCACCAATTTCATCTTCATACACAATCCCCTTTCTTCTAAAGTACATACCTTCCTGATACAGCTGAAGATATAGAACATTGTAAAAACGCACAATTATTCTGCCTAAAATCCACTTAAATTACCAGTCTTAAGCTATATTTAATTAAATAGACAAATAGTGAATATCCTTCTAAACTTGCCATTAATTAGAACAGAGACGATTAAAAGAGATGAATATTAGTGTATTTGATTTATTTTCAATCGGAATAGGCCCTTCTAGCTCACATACAGTAGGCCCTATGTCTTCAGCCAATGCTTTTTTGCAACTGCTAGAGGACCGCGGATTTATTAATGAAACTCATAGAGTTAAAATTGAGCTTTATGGATCTCTTGCCTTAACAGGTAAAGGCCATGGTACTGATAAAGCCATACTGAATGGCTTAGAAGGTAAAAATCCAGAAACGGTCAATCCGGAATCTATGGTTCCCCGTATGCATGACATTCTGCAATCACAGGAACTTAATTTAGCTGGAAAAAAGAAGATCCCCTTCGTTGAAAGTACCGATTTTCTCTTTCTGCAAAAAGAATTATTACCTAAACATTCCAATGGAATGCGCTTTTCTGCTTTTGATAGCAATAATCAATTGTTGCTTAGCCAAGTCTATTATTCCATTGGTGGTGGTTTTATTACCACTGAAGAAGAATTCGATCATGCAGCCGAGGATGCGAATCCGCCTCCCTACCCTTTTTCTACGGCGGAAGAATTATTAAAGTTATGTAAGCAAAACAATTTGACTATTGCCGAATTGATGTTGCTTAACGAGCAAACTTGGCGAGATACTAAAACCATTCATAAAGAGATTTTGGCCATTGCTAAAGTGATGGACGAATGTATTGCCAATGGCTGTAAACATGATGGGATCTTACCTGGCGGTCTTAATCTGAAACGCCGTGCACCTGACCTCTATAAAAAATTAATTGAGCATAAAGGGGTTAAAAGTATTTTCGAACAATCCGACATCATGAACCACTTAAATCTTTATGCCATGGCAGTGAACGAAGAAAATGCTGCGGGCGGGCGTATCGTCACCGCACCAACGAATGGTGCCGCAGGCATTATTCCTGCCGTGCTTAAATATTGCCAAGAAGCGCATGACAAAATGAGCAACGAAGATATTTACACTTATTTCTTAACTGCCGCCGCCATAGGCATACTTTACAAAAAAGGCGCATCCATTTCCGGCGCGGAAGTGGGTTGTCAAGGTGAGGTCGGCGTGGCTTCGTCAATGGCTGCCGCGGGCTTAACTGCTGTTTTAGGCGGTACCATCGAGCAAGTTGAAAATGCCGCAGAAATTGCCATGGAACATCATCTAGGAATGACCTGTGATCCGGTTTTAGGTTTAGTGCAAATTCCCTGCATCGAACGAAACGCCATGGGCTCAGTAAAAGCGGTTAATGCTACAAGAATGGCCTTAATCGGCGATGGCCAACATCAAATTTCTTTAGATAAAGTCATCAAAACCATGAAGCAAACCGGCATGGACATGCAAAGCATCTACAAAGAAACTTCCATGGGTGGTCTAGCGGTGAATTTACCCGAGTGTTAAAAATTAAATGGGGTCATCTCCGCGCAGGCGGAGATCCCCTATTTGTAGGTTGGGTCGAGACCCAACATAAGAATCTCGACCGAAGATGAAATGGTAATGTTGGGTCCTGACCCAACCTACAAGACTACAAGACAATAATTTCCCAAAGCTCAGCTGCATCATGAGAATAAAAAAGATCACTAACTGCATAGCCTATTACCGCAGCTAGCTGATCATCAACATACAGCAAAGGGATTTGCTCACGTAGCCAAGTGGGAATATTCCAATCTTGAAATAATTTTTTTAATTTCTTAGTCTGTCCACGCCAAACGAAGGTTTCCCCTCCCTGCCTAAAGCGAATCTGCAACACCGAGGAAGAAGGAATCTTTAATCCTTGCTGGGTTTTACGCGCTACTAACTGATATGGCATCATCATCGTCAAAGGATTAGGAAAATTAGGCCAATACAGACCGCTAGGGTATTGAATTAATTCTTTCCTATCGAGGTATAGCTGCTGTTGATATCGACGAACCTGCACCTCATTCCAAGCCACTAAAGGCATGGCATCATCCTTAGCCTGAATCACTTCATGAACTATTCTTTCTAAAATAACAGTAGAAGGTGATTGAATCTGATTTTTACGCAACCAAACACGTAATACATTTTGTAAACGCTCAACTGGCAAATTGTTTAAAGCATCTAAAGATAGAATGGAATTCGCTGATAAAAGTTGCGGACAATCCAAAAGTGCTAATTCTTCTAAATTGATTTTCGCCTGTTGGCAATGTGTGGCTGTGCGTGCCAAATTGCCAACAACCCCCGGCCATTTTTCTACTAACAAAGGGATAATTCGTTGTCGAAGATAATTTCGCGAATAATTGAGTTCTTGGTTACTTTCATCCTCAATCCATGTCAGATGATAAACTTCCGCATAATTCTCTAATTCCTTACGAGAATGCATTAAAAAAGGACGCAGTAAAACCCCTTTTTCCAGCTGACTTTCTGCATTCATCGCCGCTAAGCCATCAACACCCGCACCCCGAAATAATTGCAATAATACCGTTTCTGCTTGGTCATCTTGATGATGCCCCAACAACAACGCTTTATCATTAGAGAGATAAGATGCGAAGACATCGTAGCGTGCTTGACGCGCGTGTTCTTCCACATTAGAACTGCGATCAAAGTCCACGCTATCCGCGACAAAGGCTATCCCTAACTCCTGGCAAAAACGCTGGCAATGAGTTTGCCAAGCCAAAGCATTAGGGCTAATTCCGTGATGGATATGGACTGCAAGAAGTTTATTTTTTAAGTCCGGCTGTGCAGCTAAAACGTGTAATAAAACAGTGGAGTCTAAGCCTCCACTAAAACCGACTATACATTGTGAATATTGATTAAGACGATGAATCCATTCAGCCCCTAACAAAGACTTAGTCATGAGCTCCCATGGCCATAAACTTTTCATAGCGCTGTTCAATCAATTTATCTGCC
>SCSO01000272.1 GCA_004297865.1 Legionella sp. | reverse complement strand
CTTGTTGGTTGGGTTGTGACCCAACCAACAACTAGATATTAAGAATATCCTTAACAAAAGGAATAGTGATTTTTCGTTGTGCAGCCAAGGATGCTTCGTCTAAAAGCTCCAAGAGTTTATGTAAATCGTGCATATTGCGCGAGCAGCGATTAAGTAAAAACTGCCCTACACTGGTTGGTAAATCAAAGCCTCGTTTTTCGGCGTGCCATTGTAGGGTATTAATTTTTTCTTCATCAGATAGCTCATTGAGCTGAATCACCAAACCCCAAGCTAAACGCGACCGTAAATCCGCTAATTGTATAGAAAGATTTGCGGGCGGGTGATTTCCTGAAATAATCAATAAGCCCTGCTCCCGATCTTTAATACGATTATACAAATGAAACAATGCTTCTTCCCAAGCGGCATCATGAGCGATTGCATCGATGTCATCTATGCAGATTAAATCTTGATCTTCCAATCCTTCAATGGACTCTGGGCCCCATTCTTTAAGGAGGTGTAAAGGCAGATAAATGGCTGATTGCGTTAAATTTACAGCTTGGCAGCAGCCTTGAAGTATATGTGATTTGCCACTTCCTTTAGGTCCCCAAAGATAAAGCAATCGATCTGTTTTTAGAGTAATGATCGATTGTAATTGTTGTTCTAAAAGAGAGTTGTTTTGCCAATTAAAATCGTCCAAAGTGGCAGCGTCATTTAATTGGATCGCTAAGGACAACTGTTTATTCATTTTGCGGTTTCAACTTTGAGCCATGCTTTTTGAATACCCAACCAAATGTAATGAGCGAAAGTGGTGGCAGTTGTGAAAGCAATAATAAGAATAAAACTCTGCATGAGTTCGGGGGGGAATTTAAAATAAGCTAATTCTATTAAACAGCAAGTGACCAAGCCTAATTGTAGCGTGGTATTAATTTTACTTAAGAGAGTAGGCTCAAAATCTAAACGACGTTGGATAAAAACATACCAAAAAACAATGGCTAGGGAAATAGTCAAATCTCTAAGGAAAACCAAGATAACCAACCACCATGGCAAAGAGCCAATCAGAGCGAGTGAGATGAAACTAGAAGCCACCAATAATTTATCAGCTAAAGGATCGGCAAAAGAGCCAAAAAAACTTTGCCATTGGAAATGACGGGCTAACCACCCGTCCAAACCGTCGGTAAACCCGGCTAAAAAGAAAATATATAAGGCATAGCGGTACTCTTGATGATATAAGAGCATCAAAAAGGGCACGATCATGATTAATCGTAATACTGTTAGTGCATTAGGTAAATGTTTTAGTATCATAAGAATTGCATGCCATTTGCTGGCTCAGATACGAACTAGTTTATACAATAGTGCCGGTCCTGTCACGTGATAAAAGATGAAGAGTGTGGTGGTTTTGAATGAAAAATTCGATGAAATATAGAGCTGATGTTGATGGCTTACGCGCGATAGCGATTATTTTAGTGCTTATTTATCATGGTGGATTAGCTTTATTTCCTTCTGGATTTGTCGGCGTTGATGTCTTTTTTGTGATTTCTGGATTTCTGATCACCACAATTATTCATCAATCCTTAAATCAAAACACCTTTTCCTTTATGGAATTTTACAATCGACGTTTGTGGCGATTACAGCCTGTGTTTATTGCCTTGTTGATAGTCACCTTAATAGTGACCTTGTTGTTTTATTTGCCTGATGATTTAATAGATTACGGCCGTAGTTCGCGCCAAACCTCATTATTTTTGTCCAATGTTTATTTTAAAAATACCACGACCGGGTATTTTTCTCCCGATACTCATCAATTACCCCTCATGCATACCTGGTCACTGTCTATTGAATGGCAATGTTATCTTATTCTGCCTTTGTTGATGTTTGCCCTGCATCGCTTTATTAAGGGGAGCTATTTCTTATGGGCCATTGTCCTCTTAACGATAATATCGTTTCTTAGCGCTACACAGGCTGCCAAATTAGCTCCTAATCTAGCCTATTATCAATTATCTTGTCGCTTGTTTGAGTTTTTGATTGGCTCCTGCGTGGCTTTACTTCCCAACAAAGAGTATCGCCTGAATCGATATTTTTTGTTCATTATTGGGGCAATGGCATTAATTGCCATAATCTATATCGCTAGCTTGACGCAAGTAATACGTGGTTATCCAAATAACTATGCTTTTGTAGTCTGTCTAGCCACTGCCGTTTTAATTGCCCAAGGACGTTTTTATCCTGAGCAAGTGTTGAGCCGCTGTCTTTCCTTCAAGCCCTTGGTCTTTGTGGGGGTCTTATCTTATTCCTTATACATTTGGCATTGGGTAGTTTTTTCTTTGCTTCGCTATCAAAGCGTTGCTGAAACACCGCTGGTACTAATAATTGCGTATCTTTTGATTTTTGTTATCGCCTACTTGTCATGGAAGTATCTTGAGAAGCCGGCTCGGCAATTTAAAACCTTAAAATTTCATTATACTGTAGTGGTTTTAGTATTATTTCCAATCCTCTTTACTCATTTAAGTACCCATCTCATTAAAGCTCATTTTGGTTATCCGCAACGATTTAGTCAGGAAGTCGCTACTATTTATAAAGAATTAAATAAATTTTATAGCGTTAAGCGAACGTGGTGTATTAGTAACAAGGAAATGGATATTTACCAAGAATGTACGGTAGGAGCAAAAAATGCTGATAGTAAAAAGGCCTTCATGATAGGCGATTCTTTTGCTAATCACTATTGGGGATTTATGGATATATTAGGTAAAGCGGCTAATGTATCGGTATTATTCCAAGCCAGCTCTTCATGTTTAACCCTACCCGATATTTATCTTTTTGATTTTGCTGCAAATAAAAATAAGGTGCAGCAAGAATGTCGAGATAATACCGACAAATACTACCAAATCATCAAGAATCATCATTTTGATTACGTCATTCTGGGACAAATTTGGATTAATTATTTGGGCGACAATATCATCAACCATTTGGGCGATGAGCGCTCTTTAGAGTTGAATAAACAGCGATATCGTGCGGCTTTAGACAAGGCATTGAAAATAATTACGGAAACAGGAGCCAGACCGGTGCTCTTTAAATCAACGATGATCATGCCTAGCAATTTTCATGATTGTTTTTTCAAGCACATCAAATTCCGTCAAGCCTATGATTCGGCTCAATGCAGCTTTAATTATCAAATGTCTGAAGGTGAGCAATGGATAGAAACTGTGTTTGCAGAGATGAAAAAGAAATACCCAACATTAGTATTTATTGATCCTAAAATAGCGCAATGCAACGGTCAGGTCTGTAAGGCGGACATCAATGGTTTCCCAATGTATAGGGATGCAGGGCATATTACTGACTATGCTTCTTATAAAATGGGCGAGTTGTTTTTACAAAAGCAGGGTAATCCGTTGGTATAGAGGCGGGCTAGCTTATAAGACGACTTCTTCGCTAGCCTGTATTACGACTTCGTCTAATACAGGCTACAACTGTTAAATTACATTTGTTGAGAGATTGTGCTTAAAACCCAACCTACTCTTCATTTTTACGATAAATAATTGCCGTATTGCCAATCATTTGCACCAATTCCGCTTTCAATTGTTGGCATAAATCGGCTGTCATCAGTTGTCGATCTTCCTTTTCAGCACCATTGATTTTGACCTTAATCAACTCGTGCGATAACAAAGCTACATTGGTCTCTGCCACTACAGCTTCAGTAAGACCTTTTGCGCCTAAGAGTACCACCGGCTTCAAATGATGAGCTCGGGCTTTTAAAGTTTGTTTAAATGCAGTATCCACGCTTCTTCCAATTGCTAAAAATGGCAAATTATTGCACGTTTTGCTGGGAAAAGGTAGCAAAATTCAGTATCATTAGGAGAAATCAGTTAACTTTAGATGTATATGCGTCGTACAAAAAGTAGTAAACGTTGGTTAGAAGAGCATTTTGATGACTTTTACGTCAAAAAAGCCCAGGCTGAAGGTTATCGCAGTCGTGCCGTTTACAAATTAAAAGAGATAGATGAGAAAGAGTCCTTGCTGAGGCCAGGAATGACGGTAGTCGACTTAGGTGCAGCGCCAGGTGGCTGGACACAATACATTACGCAAAAATTACAAGGTAAAGGTCTTATTGTGGCTTTGGACATCTTACCCATGGATGCCCTTCCAGACGTCCAATTCATTCACGGCGATTTTCGTGAAGAAGAAGTCCTGCAAGAGTTAATAAATTTGATTCCCGAACGCTCAGTGGACTTGTTATTTTCAGATATGGCCCCAAATATGAGTGGTAATACGGCAATTGATATTCCCAGAGCCATGTATTTGGTGGAATTGGCTTTTGATTTTGCAGAAAAAATGTTAAAACCCGGCGGCAGTATGCTAATTAAGATTTTTCATGGTTCCGGTTTTGATGAGTTAATAAAGCAAGCACGAGGATCTTTTG
>SCSO01000027.1 GCA_004297865.1 Legionella sp. | reverse complement strand
GGAAAGTTTAGAAAGACTTAAAGATGTAGGTGCTATTATATTAGATTTTTCTCATCCAATTATTTTGTATGAGCAAGAAAAATTGCGACAGATATTAGAATATCTTCATCGTTGTGTTCCTAATATAATGCTGATTGATGGTTTAGAGGAACATGCTCTTATAAAACGAATGTCAGATATCCCTGTCGATTTTGTAGTTGCTCCGTATGTGGGGGCTGTAAAGCAAGATGGTCCATGGCGTTTTCTTGCAGGTCCGTCTTATGCTGTTTTATCTGGGGCTTATGCCGGTTTGGAAACGCGCATTATAAGGCTTCAGACTGATCGAGTGCTCATTAGTTGTGGTGGAAGTGATCCTAAAAAAATTACTTTGACTCTGTTAAAGGGTATTGAAAAAATCACTAAAACTTTACAGGTGCGAGTGATTATAGGCCCTTTATTTAATGAAAATCTTAAGGAAACCATCAAGAAGGTCGTTAAAAATTCCAAGCATTTTATTACATTAGTAGATTCGCCTCATGGTCTGTTATCTCATATGTTATGGTGCGATTTGGCGATCGCTGCTTCAGGGCTTATTAAATATGAACTTGCAGCGACATCTACCCCGGCCATTTTGGTCTCAATTGATGAGTTTCATCATTTAATGAATCAGCCATTTAGTAAGATTGGTTCTACAGTCGATTTAGGAGCAAGAGTTAAACCACAAATGATTACCGAACACGTGAAAAATCTGCTTGATAACCATACCATGCGTTTAGCGATGGCCACTGCCGGCCGCCAAGCCATTGATGGTAAAGGAGCAGAACGACTTATTTCTGAAATTACAAGGAGCTGCTGTGTTGCACAATGAATTTACAATTGCTAACCATCGTATTGGAGAAAATACTCCGCCGTATGTCATTGCTGAGGCAGGTTCTAATTTTAATCAGAACTTGGATACTGCTTACAAGCTTATTGATGCTGCTGCAAATGCAGGTGCAAATGCAGTTAAATTTCAACTATTTCGAGCTGATTTATTATACCCAAATGGTGGTGAGCTGCATGCCATATTCAAGTCTATTGAGTTAAATGTAGATTGGTTACCCATGCTTGAGCGACATGCAAAAGATTGTGGTATTCAACTACTTTCTTCAGCTTTTGATAAAAGTTCAATCGATGCACTAGAGGCACTTGATACACCGGCGCATAAAATTGCTTCCTCAGAAACAACAGATCTTGCATTTTTACATTATGTTGCTTCAAAAGGTAAACCGATGATTATCTCAACTGGTATGTGCGATATGGTGGATGTTGAGGAAGCGGTGAACGTTTGTCTAAGTGTAGGAAACCAAAATGTTACTTTGCTTCAATGTGGTGCAATGTATCCTCTCCCTCCAGAGAACGCCAATCTTCAAGTGATCAAAACGTTTAATGAACGATTTGGTTGTCCAGTCGGTTTTTCAGATCATACTCTTGGGCAGGTTGCTGCTATCGCCTCGGTGGGATTGGGAGCTACGGTATTTGAAAAACACTTTACCTTGGATCGTAAATCGGAAGGGCCCGATCATTTTTACGCGTTAGAGCCTAATGAACTTAAATCATATGTTTCATCATTGCATGAAGCCTATCAAACTTTAGGAACTTCCGTGAAAAAAATGCTGCCTAAAGAACGTGAGCAAGGCCGTAGGGAAGGACTATATGCTGTGAGAGATTTATCGGTAGGAGAAGTCATTTCAGCTATTGATATTAATAGTCGCCGGCCTGCAATTGGATTAAGAGCGAGATATGCTAATGCAATTATTGGTGCACGAGTTACTAAAGAATTAAAAAAAGATGAGCCCATTACCTGGGATTTAATAGAGTTTTAAATTAAACGAGGCGCAATATGCAAACCGTAGAATGGAATCAAGAGTTTTTAAGAGAACTGGCAACGGGAAATTATCCTAAGTATCCTAACGAAGTGATGTTGAAATTGGTTTTTGGGAGTTATCTGGAAAAACCTCTGTCAATTCAACCAAACTGGAGAGTTTTAGATGTTGGGTGTGCGTTTGGTAGTAATCTTATACCCTTTGCTGATTTTGGTTGCGAAGTGCATGGAGTAGATATTCATTCTGAAATCGCTGCAAATGCAGGGAAAATAATGGGCGCTCGTGGATATAAAGAGGCCATTTTTTCAGAGGGGACTAATCAATCGATTCCTTATCCCGATAATCACTTTGATTTACTGCTGTCTATTAATACGTTGCATTATGAAGGTTCTGAGAGAGATCTTTTAAATGCGCTTTCAGAGTTTCGTCGGGTATTAAAACCAGGTGGAGCATGCTATGTGTCAACTGTTGGACCTGAGCATGAAATTTATCGTCGG
>SCSO01000271.1 GCA_004297865.1 Legionella sp. | reverse complement strand
CCCTAGTAGTTTGGGTCATGACCCAACATATATTTGAATTGGCTGAGATGTTTGTTGGGTCATGACCCAACCTACTTAAATAATAGCAAAAAAGCCTTGAATGTTCTTTTTTATACCATAGCACGCATTTTAAAGACAAGAAAAGTGCTGGGAAATTTACAATTTTGATAAAAAATTTGCATCTTTAATTAGAAGTCCCTCTTTGGTTGGCTCATGACCCAACAAAGAGGGATTACCCTTGGCGGGTATGATAAACAGAGTTTTAAGCGGCAAATAGACGTGAATATAAAAGTTTAGACGGCTTCCCCAACCCCACTTCGAGCATAAATATCATCAAAACGCTGAATATCATCCTCACCCAAATAAGCCCCGCTTTGTACTTCAATTACATACAAAGGCTCAGTTCCTGGATTCGCTAAACGATGTCGGGTTTGTTGGGGAATATAAGTGGATTGATTGACGTTTAAATGAAAATGCTCCTGACCATTCACCACTTCAGCAACGCCTGCAACAACCACCCAATGTTCGGCACGATGTTGATGCATTTGGAGGGAAAGTTTAGCGCCAGGTTTGACCATTAAACGTTTCACTTTAAACTCTACTCCTTCGGCCAAAATTTCATAATATCCCCAAGGACGTGAGACACGTTGATGATCTTGGGTTAATGAATGATGATCTTCACGTAGCTTAGTGACTAAATCTTTAACTTGTTGGGAGTAGCGTTTATCCGCGACTAAAAGCGCATCACGCGTGGCTACGATGATTTGATCCTGAATTCCTATAGCAGTCACCAGAATATCTTCACTGGTGATAAGACAATTACTGCTATCTTGAGCCACCACTTTACCCGATAAGGTATTGCCCTTTTCGTCTTGTTGATTGGCGTCAGCTACGGCAGTCCAACAGCCTAGATCACTCCATTGCATAGAAACAGGGATGACTACGGCTTTGTCGGTTCTTTCCATCACCGCATAATCAATGGATTCATTTTTGCAAAGAGCGAAATGGTCCATGTCTAAGCGTAAAAAGTCATTATGCTCATGCGCTTGGGTTAAGGCCTGCAAACTGGATTGATAAATGCTGTTTTCGTATTTTTCTAATTCATCGAGATAGACTCCGGCACGACAAACAAACATGCCGCTATTCCAATAATAATTACCACAGTCTATAAATTCGGCGGCAAGTTGGGCACTAGGCTTTTCTCTAAAACTAATGACTTGCTGGACCGACGGACTTAATGCAGATCCGGCTTCAATATAACCATAACCCGTTTTCGGACTATCTGGTTGAATACCAAAAGTAATAATAGCTTCTTGTGCGGAGGCAAATTCGGCCCCGAGCTGCATGGCTTTAAGCCACTCTTTATCATCGGCAATCCAGTGATCAGAAGGCAATACCAACATCACGGCATCACGACCTACTGTCCGTACTAAATGATGTGCTGCACAAGCAATTGCTGGGGCAGTATTACGGGCGCAGGGCTCTAAAAGATAAGTACTTGCCGCTGGAAAGTCCTGTAATTGTTCCTGACACAGGAAATAATGCGCGTCATTACTGACGATTAGGGTATGTTGGTTAGCTAATTGACAAACCCTTTGCATAGTTTGCTGCAAAAGGGAAAATTCCCCATTCAAACGTAAAAATTGTTTAGGAAAATTTTGGCGCGATAAAGGCCACAGGCGCGTTCCTGAACCACCGGCGAGAATTACCGGATAAAGAGTAGTCGTCATGTCCTTCCAAAATGTGGCATAATTCGCCGCATTTTAGCAGTTTTATTTTAAACCAAGCAACGTATAACTATTTAAAGGTTAAAAATATGAAAAAAGCAGTGGTTTTATTATCAGGAGGATTGGATTCAACAACCTGTTTGGCCTTGGCCAAATCACAGGGTTATGAATGTTATGCTCTAAGTTTTTCCTATGAGCAACGCCATGCTATTGAATTAAATGCAGCCATGAATATTGCGCAATATATGGAGGCAGCGGAACATAAAATAGTGAATTTGGATGTCAGTTTATTTCAAGGCTCCGCATTGACTGATCAGAATTTGCAAGTGCCTGACTATAAGGATTCCCAAGAAATTCCCATTACTTATGTTCCTGCCCGTAATACCATTTTCCTAGCCATTGCTTTAGCCTTTGCAGAATCCATTGGGGCGCGTGACATCTTTATCGGTGCTAGCTCCATTGATTTCTCACATTACCCCGATTGTCGTCCAGAGTTTATTCAGGCATTCCAAACATTGGCCAATTTGGCTACCAAAGCGGGCGTTGAAGGCGATCAATTTACCATTCATGCCCCGCTGCAATTTTTAAGCAAAGCGCAAACTATCGAACTGGGTACTAGCTTGGGGGTGGATTACCGACTCACGCTGTCTTGTTATCAGGCCAATGATATTGGAGAGGCTTGTGGTCAATGCGACAGTTGTATGTTTAGAAAGCGGGGATTTGCTTCAGTTGGCATTGCTGATCCTACCCGATATTTTAATAAAAAATAAACAAAATCAACAAATTACGGGCATTTGTGGAATTTACAATATTGTTACAATGTATTGAACATTTTTAATTCACATTTACCAAATGGATTGCTACAATCGCGCTGATTTATAAACTTGGGAGTAACAATAATGGCATTTAAAGAGTTCGCATTAGGTTTTTTACAATTACCTGGAACCATTGTAAGTGGATTTACGAGTTTTATTTTCGGATCTCATCAAAAAGATGAATTTAATGATTATCGAATTGTGCAAAATAAGAGAGGGGCTCCACAACGCGACGAGCAAGACAACGAACTATATCACGAAAGTTTTAGTTTAATGGGCATGTTTGCTAAAGTGACTAGGGCTATAGGGAATTTCATTGATAACCATAAAACTGAAATTTCTTCAGCGTTCTGGATTTCTTTAGTGTTAGGTGGTGCTGCGGCTCTAACAGCATTTCTGTGGCCTGCTGGTTTGGCTTTCGTAGTTAACTTCCCTGTTGCGGGTTACACAATTGCTAGTGTAGTAGGAACTGGTTTGGCTGCACAAGTTGCTGCGGTCGGTGGTTTAGCAGCTGCAGCTGCTTCAACTGCAGTCTATGCATGCGCTGCGGTGGTAAACACTGGTATTGCTATGGTTAAAGGCCTTATGTCTTTATTTGCTGGCAATAATAACGGCAAAGGCAATAATCCTGGTGCTGGTGCTGGTGCTGGTGCTGGTGCTGGTGCTGGTGCTGGTGCTGGTTTTGGTGCTGGGCACGACGTTGGTAATGGAAGTGGTCAAGCTTTAGCTGGTTTAACTGCTGCTCAACAATCTAGCCAAGGCTCAAAGAAAACAACAACAACGACATCTTTACCAACTTACCAAGGTGCTAATTATCGTTCTCCTTTAGCTGGTGATGTTGATTACCCAGATTTATTTAATAATGACGTTGCAGATAATAACGCCGCTACATTTAAATAAAATAAACTGCCATAATTAACGCGGCTTAGGCCGCGTTTTTTATTCTTTTAATTTGCAGCATTTCCAAGATCAATGCGTTATAATTAGCCGTTTTTATTAATGAGTAAATAGGATTATGACTGCAGAACGTAAAATGCTGGTTACCAGTGCCTTGCCTTACGCGAACGGGCACTTACATCTCGGCCATATGGTTGAGCATATCCAAACGGATATTTGGGTACGTACTCATAAAATGTTAGGTATTCAATGCATTAGTGTTTGTGGTGATGACGCACATGGAACTCCTATTATGCTCAAAGCGGAGCAAATGGGAATAAGTCCTGAAGAATTAACGACCACCATGAAACAAAGTCATGAAGCAGACTTACAGGGGTTTGCCATTGATTATGATTGTTATCACACGACTCACTCTCCAGAAAATCAAACCTTATCTACTAATTTATATGAAGCATTATTAGCAAATGGCGATATTGTAAAAAAAACCATTAGACAGTTATTCGACCCGGTTAAGCAAATGTTTCTACCAGATCGCTATGTCAAAGGTACTTGCCCAAAATGTGGGACTAAAGATCAATATGGTGATAATTGCGAATCTTGCGGAGCCACGTATTCTCCCACCGATTTATTAGACGCAGTTTCAGCGATTTCCGGTGCTAAACCGATTGAAAAAGATTCCGAGCATTACTTTTTTGATTTACCCCGTTATGAAGAATTATTAAAACGATGGACTAATCAAGGCCATTTACAGGTTGAAGTGGCCAATAAATTAAGCGAGTGGTTTGCCGCTGGTTTAAAACAATGGGACATTTCGCGAGATGCTCCCTATTTCGGTTTTCCTATTCCTGGAACCACGGATAAATATTTTTATGTTTGGTTAGATGCGCCGATCGGTTATATGGCCAGCTTTAAAAAATATGCCGATGCGCAAGGGCTTTCTTTTGCGGAATTCTGGGACAAAGATTCAAGCACAGAACTGTATCATTTTGTAGGTAAGGATATCATGTATTTCCATGCCTTATTTTGGCCTGCTCTGTTAACTGCTAGCGGACATCGTACACCAACAGCGGTTTACACCCATGGTTACTTAACCGTAGATGGACAAAAAATGTCGAAATCACGGGGAACCTTTTTGGAAGCCAGAAGTTATTTAAATCATTTGCATCCAGAATATTTACGTTATTATTTTGCGGCTAAGCTTAATGGTCGTGTAGATGATTTAGATCTTAATTTCGAAGATTTCACCAATCGAGTGAATTCTGATTTAGTAGGAAAAGTGGTGAATATTGCCAGTCGTTGTGCCGGCTTTATTAATAAACGCTTTGATGGACGTTTATATGACAGTTTAAGTGAGCCTACCCTGTATGCTGAATTAATTAATCAAAAAGCCGCGATCCTTGATGCTTACGTGAATCGCGATTATGCCAAAGCCATTCGTCAAATTATGGATTGCGCGGATAAGGTTAATCAATACATTGATACGAACAAACCTTGGGTACTGGCCAAAGAAGAAGATCGTTTACCAGAAGTGCATGCTATATGCAGTATGGGTTTGCATTTGTTTCGTGTATTAATGACTTATTTAAAACCGGTTTTACCGTTGATGGCCAAGGCTTCAGAACAATTTTTAAATACAGAACCTTTTACCTGGGACAATGTAGATACTCCCTTATTAAATCATCCAATTAATGCTTTCCAACCCTTGATTACTCGCGTCGAACAAGAAAAAATCGAAGCGATGTTTGCGCAAAACTCCGAGGCATTAAACTCTGCAGCCAAGGTCCAATAATGCCTTCAGTTAAAGAAATCGATGCTTTATTACCGCAAACTCAGTGTGGCGAATGCAGCTATTCGGGGTGTTTACCTTACGCAGAAGCTTTAGCTCAAGGGAGCGCAAGCATCAATAAATGCCCTCCAGGTGGCGCTGCTACCGTAAACGCTTTGGGTAAATTATTAAACATTGATCCGACTCCTTATCTGCAAGAAGCTGAAGAAAAAACGCGTGCACCCTCACTTGCCTTAATTCGTGAAGAAGAATGTATTGGTTGTACTAAATGCATTAAAGCCTGCCCCGTAGACGCTATTATTGGTAGCGGCAAACTAATGCATGCTGTATTAGCTCATGAATGCACCGGTTGCGGGTTATGTGTAGCACCTTGCCCCGTCGATTGTATTGAAATGGTCGATTTACCCGCGATAAATTATGATCAAGAATTAGCAAGAACGCGATTTCATGCTAAACAAACACGTTTATTACGGGCGGATCATGAACAACAACAAGCCTATAGAGAAAAGCGTTTATTGGCGATGAAGACTACCGATGAAACGCAAGAAGTGCGCGCTAAACAAGATTATATTCAACAGGCTTTAGCCCGAGTGAAAGCGAAAAAAACCGGATGAATAAAAAAAAAATCGAAGAAATTTTTAAACGATTTCAAGAAAACAATCCACATCCCACTACGGAATTAATTTATCATTCATCTTTTGAACTGTTGATCGCGGTTATGCTGTCTGCACAAGCAACTGACGTGAGTGTGAATAAAGCAACAGCGGTTTTATTCCCAATAGCGAATACTCCAGAAAGTATTTTAGCTTTGGGTTTAGATAAATTAAAAAGTTATATTAAAACGATTGGTTTATATAATACCAAAGCGCAAAACGTATTGAAGACCTGTAAAATTCTCATCGAGCAACATCACAGTAAGGTACCTGATCAGCGTGAAGCTCTAGAATCTTTGCCCGGTGTAGGTCGTAAAACAGCAAACGTGGTTTTAAATACAGCTTTTGGTCAACCGACCATGGCGGTGGATACGCATATTTTTAGAGTGGCGAATCGCACAGGAATTGCTAAAGGTAAAACACCTTTAGCTGTCGAGCTGGCTTTGTTAAAAAACATTCCCGCTCAGTATTTAAAAGATGCTCATCATTGGTTAATTTTACATGGTCGCTATGTGTGCACTGCACGAAATCCTCACTGCCAAGAATGCTTAATCAAAGACCTTTGTGAGTATCCCGATAAAAACCTATCTTGACTCTAGTATTTCCTTTTTATTCCTCCTAAAATGAAAACCGGGTATTGCAGGAGAGCATTGTGGGTTGGTTTAGAACGTCAAAGGAAGTACCTACTACCAAAGTAACTGTTAATGGGAAAGAGCCGGATAAGGAAGCTGCTTGGACTTGGAGCCAACTCTCCTTTAATGTGCTTTCACGTAGTGCTTTGTTTGTAACCAAGACTATTCTTGAAATTTTAAAACAAGGATTAGCTACAAGTACGGCAATTCCAACTATGATTAACGGAAAACATGCTGGAAAAATTTTTCAAGGAATCTTAGTAATAGCCCGTTATGATTTATTACCATTAATCGTTTTTAATATGGCCAATAAAACTCTTCAAGCACAGTCATTTGAAAATGAATATAGTATTTATGGCGCTCAGTCCTTTGATATAGCTGTTAACGCTTATAATTTTCATCGTGCGCCACAAGCCTTTTTGCATATGCAAGTTCTTTTGTCCCTTGCAGCTATAGCATTTAAAAAAGATAGCCCTTTTCCTTCTAATAAATGTATAAAAGATGGCTGTGATATAAAAGGTACAACCAGTGGGATAATAAGAGAGCCCATTATTATCTTGGCAAACAAGGGCATGGTAGCTGCTATGCAGTACTTGCCTTATGGTCATATCATTCGTCCCCTAATGAGTGTGGCTCTTCATGGTCGCATCGTTAGTCGTTTAACAAATATTGATTTATGTGAGCGACATAGACTCCCTTCTTTACCACAAGAGTATATTTTGGCTTTAGGTATAACTCATTTCTTATTTTTAAAAGCCATGGAGTATGCGTTCGAAAACACAATTGGTTTACCTAATTGGTTTACCTTATTGATTATCCAATCCATATTTTTACTCTTTCACATTAATCTTGCTGCACACGTCCCTGTAACCGTACTTCCTACAGAACAAAGGACTATCCCTTACGATCCTTTAGATCTTTACGATGCGGGATGGCGAATGCTTTCTGATGGGGTGTTTGGAGGTGTTTCTAAAATTATTGATAAATATACTAAACCAGAAGAAGGGGTTCCTCCTTTAATTCCTATAACGACTATTTTTAAAGGTTTAACTCAACTATTAGAAAGTGATAAAGAAGTGGAAGTAGGAAGTGTTAAAAAAGTGGAAGGGATAAGACGTTTAGGATTTTTTAAGGATCAGAGTACTAAAGTAATAAAAATGGCTTTACCACCGATGACCCGAGGAGTTAAAGAATTTACTAACGATCATATCATTCGCATGTATTGGCCTGATTTAACAGACCAAGCGCTAGCACAACTTAAGTTCATTAAAACGATAGGCAGGTCTAAGCCTGCTACTGTTGTTTCTTCATCTCCCCGTGGCACCACTATCGCTGCGCGATTGTTGCAAATTTTCTTAGGTTTCCCTGAAGAAGGGATTAAAACCTTTTTATCTTTTTGTAAAGAAAAGGAGTTTTGGGCCTTTAATAAAGCATTGAAAGAATGGCTTGAACGACACCAATTAGGAGGCGCGCTGTTACGATTAGAAGCACCTAAGGATATTACCCCTTTACATGGAGAAGCAAGGCTGCCAATACCCGAGGAAAGTACTTTGCCTGAAGCTGAGCCAGCCCACCAATTACAAGGTTATAATGAACAAACGGATACCTCTTCAACCCGTTTTTCTATTGACGACTTGGATTCTTTGCCAGCAAGTAGCTTTCAGGCGAATGATGACGATGGTACATACGAAGCGCAGAGTCTATTCGCAAGATAACCTCCCCCCGTCCCTCGGTTTATCCGAGGGAGCCTGTGAAAGCCCTTGCCATAACAAGAGCATCAATGCTATATTTCGCGCGCATTAGTTTATTTTAAATCACTTCGAAAACGGCTAATTTTCTAAGTGAAATTGGTAGTTATTTGGAAATGCACACGGAATGAATGAATCGTCGCCTTCGCAACAATCCCCTGCTTTTTTGACATTAGCAGTCTGCCTTATCACGAGTCTTATCCTATTAATCAATGTTTCTTTTAAAATCATTAATCTCCAAGGATTGGTTTTCGCAGCAAATAGTTTAATTTGTCCGATCATTGGTGGATTGTATTTATTGATTTTGCGGCATTGTACTTTTAAGGAGCAAAGACATTTATTAAACATTTCTTTAATGACTTTGTATTTATTTTGTATTGGGGTGTATATCTTGGTGAATATGCCCGCTGCTGAATACATGAATAATAATCCTGTTTATCAAATTATTTTTGACGACATTCCTAAAAAATTTTTTGCGACAACGATCGCTTTCGCTTTAAGTTTTTATTTACCGCATTTGTTATTTTGTACTCATACGGAGCAAGTACTTAATTCACCTCGACATTGCATTCTTCTTGCCTTGTTAGGTGGAATGGGATTCTTTTTTATCGACTTTTTCTTATTATTTTCCAGTCAGCATGTGCATAGTTTTAAACAAACCTTTGTTGATTCTTTATTAATTAATGCAGTATTGCTATTACTCATAGGAGTAAGTTATTTAACTTTTATTTTAGGCGATTCCCCACTTAAACGGAGTGCGGCACGGTATTCAGCATCATTTCCTTTATATCATTATTTAGTGTGTTTTGCAGTTGCAGTGATGTTGATGTGTGTAGCTTGTGAATATCGAATTGTGGCTTTAGGTAGGGATAATGTGATCAGCGCAAGTTCTTTATTTTTTCCTATCACATTGCTTATTAGTACTTTGATTGGGGAAGTGTGGGGATATAAAGCTCATTTAAAATTAGTTTTGGTATTGATCCTTACGCAAGTTGTATTTGACACGCTTCTTATGGGTTTAGTGGCCTTACCTTCACCGCGGTTTTTTAATTTGAATCCTTTTTATAATTATATTATGCCCCGTCGGCTCCCGGCGGCGTCTTTGGCTTTATTGGTTACTTTTATAAGTAATGCCATGCTCTTGCGATATTTAAATTATGTAGAATTGGAGTTTTTTCGTCCGCTTAGAATTTTTATCGCGAATACGGTGGCTAATTCTTTATTGTGTTTGGTCAATTACAGTTTGCTCTTTGGTGGAATTTATCCTTATGAGCAGATCGTTAATTTAGCGGTAAACGTTTGGGAATATAAATTACTGATTACTATTTTATCGTTACCATTGTTGATTTGGCTTTGTAAAACTTTAAGCAAAAATAATGAAATGGTTTTAGAGATGAATACATAACCCTAGTTAAATGTAGCCTGTATTACGACTTCGTCTAATACAGGCTACGTATTTACATTAGATTACGTTTTTTTAACAGGTCTCTTCCACCCATACACCGTTTTCTGTTTAGACTCCGTCAAAGTCAATTCCTCCGCAGGTACATCCTTGCGAATCGTACTACCCGCACCAATAGTCGCATTAGCCCCAACAGTCACGGGAGCAATTAATTGCGTATCAGATCCAATAAAAACCCCATCCTCAATAATGGTCTGATGTTTATTCACACCATCATAATTACAAGTAATAGTGCCAGCGCCCACATTCACACCTTTACCTAAGGTGACATCACCTAAATAACTCAAATGACTGGCTTTACTACCCTCACCAAATTCTGCTTTTTTAGTTTCAACAAAATTGCCAATTTTACAATCTGCAGCCAATTTAGTGCCTTCGCGTATACGGGCAAAAGGACCGATGTGTCCGTTCGCACCAATATGGCAGTTTTCTAGCACAGAATTAGCATAGATTTCACAACCATTTTCTAAGGTCACATTATTTAAATAACAATTAGGTCCAATGCTACACGCATCGCCTAAAACAACCTTGCCTTTAAAAATACAATTCACGTCTATAAATACATCTTTGCCACAATGCAATTCGCCACGTAGATCAAAACGCTGGGCGTCAGCAATAGTAACCCCACTTTCTAAAAGACGTTCCGCTTCACGTTGTTGGCAAATACGTTCCAATTGTTGTAATTGTAAGCGATTATTGACTCCTTGCACTTCGTAGGCCTCATCTACGGTAATGGAAGTAATGGGCACGCCATTCTTGACCGCCATGGAAATAATTTCTGTTAAATAATATTCCCCTTGCGCATTATTGTTGCCTAATTGGGGCAACCATTGAGCTAAATCGGAACTATTTGCACAGCAAATCCCACTATAAATTTCTTTTACTTTCTTCTCTTGCTCATTTGCATCTTTTTCTTCTACAATGGCGTGAATTTCACCTTGCTTGTTGCGGATAATTCGGCCGAGACCAGTAGGATTTTCTAAGTCAGCAATCAATAACGCCAAAAGGGAAGAAGTATTTGTTGGCTTGCAGGATTCAAGAAGACGTTTTAAAGTTTTGGCTTGAATCAGTGGAACATCAGCGGACAAAATGAGGACCTGAGTTTGTGGAGGTATATGCGGTAAGGCTTGTAAAACAGCATGACCGGTACCCAACTGTTCGGATTGAAAAACCCAGTTCACGGGTAATTGGGAAAGGGTATTTTTAATCTGTTCCCCACCATGTCCATAAATGACATGAATCGCTTCAGGATTGAGTTGTTGTGCGGTTTCCACGACGTGTTGTAACATGGGTTTACCGGCTAAATGATGTAATACCTTAGGGGTATTAGAAAACATTCTTTTGCCTTGCCCTGCAGCTAAAATTATTATTTGTAAATTCATGGGATTTGTGATTTCCTAGATGATATTTGTTAGCGGTACCGAATTAATCAGTCTGCCCTAATGCCATGACTGAAGTAAATACTAATATTATAAAAAAATTGCAGTTAAAGGAGTAGAGCAATGACGATATTTTTAATGGTGGTTAAAGAGCTAATAAGAAGAAAAATTGATAAAAGAATGGACGGGCTAAAGGCACAAATCACAGGTTGGACTGCCCCTGCTAATAATACAGAATTATCTCAATTACAACTCAATATTCTAACTGGCATACAATCGGAGCTAAACAGGGTTGGAGAGACTAATGACGACTCTAAAAACATAGATGAAATAATAGACAAGCTTAAAGAGACTCGTACTGCTGTGGAAGCAGCGCGCGTGTCTAAAAATTACAAAGAGCAGGGAGAGACAATAGATTGCCTAAATGAATTATTAATTGCAGTACCCAAATTTTTGGATAAAATGCGAAAATTTATGCATGAAAGGACTAAGCAAGGAGAAATAATTCCTAATACTGATAAGGGCTTTACCTTATTAAATAGGGGGTTCAACTTAACTCCCGCAAATGTACTTTATTACCACATGTTATATTTTCTAGGCGACGATATTTTTTTCCCAGAAGATGGAAATGGGGCAATTAGACAAGCTAAAGAAGGTTTATTGCGCGATAAGCTTAAAAGATTAAACACTTTAGTGACGGCTGATGCATCTTTAGATAATCAAAACAAAGAGGTTTTAGAAGTAATAGATATCATGCAAACAGGCAATTCAAGACTAGTTGATAAAAAACCAAAAAGAGGGATATTTGGCTACATTCCCGATGTTTACGGCATTAATGTTGTCTCAACTGTAGCAAAATTGGTAAGTGCATCCGAAGGTCGTTTGTTAGAACAATTGAAGAACACCAAAAAAAATCTTTCATACATTAACCCTATTAATTTTAATCGATTAGTTATCTCTCCAATATCAGAGCAAGGATTTAAAGTAAAAGCAGAAGAATCAAAGGCTAGCGCTTCGACTAGTGATACAAGAAGTGCAGCAACATCCTCAGATGATGACAGGCGTTCGGATGATGAGGAAGAGCGTTCAGGGGAACAAACGCCACCACCACCTCCTCCTACTGATGTTGTAGAACAAACGCAAGCAGTGGACGAAGACGCTCTGAGCACCAGTCCGTAATTGTAGGTTGGGCTGTAAAGCCCAACAATTCAGACGGTGGTGTTGGGCTTTACAGCCCAACCTACGATAGTTCTCCACAGAGTTCTGTTTCCATTTGTTGTTTCACCTGAGCGCTATCTAAGTTTTTACTCAATAAATAAAGTAATTTGCAATGTGCAGCTTCTGGGGTCATATCATGCCCGCTGATCAACCCGGCTTTTTTCAAAGAATCGCCGGTTGCGTATGAACTCATTTCTACTTTACCATGCTGACATTGAGTACAATTCACGATAATGATCCCACGATCACAAGCTTCTTTGAGCAATTTTAAAAATTGCGGATCTTTATTTTGCGCATTCCCTGCTCCGTAAGTCTCTAAAATCAAACCTCGCACTGGTTGATTTAAAATATAAGCTAAGACATCTGAAGCAAAACCTGGGAATAAACGAAAGTTGGCAATAAAATGCGGGGAGATGGTCTGCAAATGAAATGCATCCTTAGGTTTTTTTCTTAAAAGCTTTTGTTGTAATTCAATGCGAATCCCGATGCTGCCTAAATGAGGATAGTTAGGTGAGTCAAATGCATTAAAACTTTGCGCACTGATCTTTTGCGTACGATTACCGCGCAACAAACGCTGATTGAAATAAATACAAACTTCATTGATGGCTTCATGAGCACAAAGCCACAAAGAAGTGATCACATTATCAATGGCATCATTACGTACTTCTGATAAAGGAATTTGTGAACCGGTTAATATCACGGGCTTTGCTAAATTTTCTAACATAAACGATAAAGCAGAAGCAGTGTAAGCCATGGTATCGGTACCATGGAAAATCACAAAGCCATCATAATGGTCATATTCTTGAGCAATATCATTGGCAATACGATTCCATTCTAAAAGAGTCATATTCGATGAGTCTAAAAGTGGATCATATTCTTTGATCTCATATTCCGGCATATCCGGGTGTTTCAAAGTGGGGATTTCTGACAAAGCAGTGGCTACATAACCTGCCGCAGGTTCATAGCCATGAGACGATTTAATACTGCTGATCGTCCCACCGGTATTAATAATTAAAATGCGTTTTTTCATAGGACTCAAGAAAGGTATTTTTCCTGATTATATAGCTGTTTTCATCGGATTAGGATAATATTTTCAGATTTGATTGCCAAAGTCTTGCACTTTGTGGAAAAATCAAGTTATTAACGATTTTTGTAAGCAGTGACATCATGGTAATTGATCGTGCTGGCTATAGGTTGAACGTAGGGATCATCCTCGTCAACTCATCCGATAGAGTATTTTGGGGAAGAAGAAGCGGTCACGATGCTTGGCAGTTCCCACAAGGGGGATTGACCGCAGGTGAAAGTGCTCTGGAAGCAATGTTTAGAGAATTGCATGAAGAAGTAGGTTTGGAGAAAGGCGATGTGGAGGTTCTTGGCTCTACTAAGCGTTGGTTAAAATACCGCCTTCCCAAACAATACCTTCGTCATGGCAGTGAGCCTTTAGTTATTGGACAAAAACAGAAATGGTTTTTGTTAAAACTTATAACCAGTGAACAAAAGGTCCGTTTAGATCTAAGCGATTCTCCTGAATTTGACAGTTGGCGGTGGATAGATTTCCATGCACCTTCGGATCAGGTTATTTTCTTTAAGCGCCAAGTGTATTTACAAGCATTAAAAGAATTAGAACCTTTATTAAAAACTCGCCGTACTCCTTACGGTGGTAAACGTAAAAAGAGGTAATCATAGCCATAGATGCTAAAAGTACTTAAACGGATAGTTCAAGACGTTACCGCTGCCAGCCACCTCACGGAGGCCCTGGGCATTTTGGTGCAACGTATAAGTAAAGCCATTAATGTCGAGGCCGTTTCCGTTTACCTTATAGATAATAAAAATGCCGAATACGTATTAATTGCTACCGAAGGATTAAATAAGCAAGCCTTATTTCACGTGCGTATTGCCCTTGATAGAGGTTTAATTGGTTTAGTCGGTCGTCGTGAAGAACCTATCAATCTTGAGGACGCTCCTTCTCATCCTGATTTTTACCACAACAGCTTATTGGGTGAAGAACATCTTAGTGCCTTTCTGGGCGTACCCATCATCCAACATCGTAAATTGTATGGTGTACTCATCGTTCAACAAGCGGAGCGACGCTGTTTTGACGATGCAGAAGAGTCTTTTTTAATTACTTTAGCAGCACAACTCGGCGGTATTATTGCTAACGCAGAAGCCACTGGTGAATTAGCTGAACTGACGCAACCTAAACCAACTGGCCTCAGTAAAAAAGTAGAGCCTACACAAACGGCTTTAGTGGGCCTAGGAAGTGTTGCAGGGATTGGAATTGGTACCGCTATCGTAGTGTACCCGCAATCGGATATTGATGCCGTACCCCGTGCGCTTGCGGAAGATTTAGAACATGAAGTGACGGTCTTTTATGAAGCCTTAGATGCGGCAAGAGATGACATGCGTCGTTTAAGTAAACGCATGAAAGCTACTGTCGCCGAAGAAGAACATGCTTTGTTTGATGTCTATCTACGCGTCCTGGATAAAGACAGTTTAGGAGCAGAGGTTGAAGACGTCATTCGTGAAGAAAAGATTAATGCGCAGGCTGCATTAGCTACGGTCATTAAAAAACACGTCGCCCAATTCGAAAGTATGGAAGACGATTACCTGCGTGAACGCGCTAGCGATTTTCGTGATTTAGGTCGACGAGTATTAGCCGAATTGCAATGGACGCAACGCGAAGAAACCGCCTACCCTAAAAGGACTATTCTAGTCGGTGAAGAAGTAACTGCTGCCGCTTTAGCCGAAGTGCCAGAAGGACAATTGGCGGGGGTGGTTTCTGCTAAAGGATCAAATAACTCCCATGTGGCTATTTTAGCTCGCGCTTTAGGCGTACCTACGGTCATGGGGGTGCGCGGTTTAAAAGTAGAATTGCTTTCAAGAAAAGCCATTATTGTGGATGGCTATTATGGCCATGTCTATGTTTCGCCCTCCAGAGCAGTCTTAACTGAATTTAAAGAATTAGAGCAAGAAGAACAGGCTTTAAATCAAAGCTTAATTAGTCTTCGGGACAAACCCGCGGAAACTACCGATTCCTATCGTATTTCATTACAAGTCAATACCGGTCTTGCCATGGACGCAGGTCTTTCGATGAGTGTGGGCGCTGAAGGGGTGGGTTTATATCGTTCGGAAGTTCCCTTTATGAGCCGTGATCGCTTCCCCTCCGAAGATGAACAAACCATTATTTATAAACAAACTCTCAAAGCCTTTGCGCCACGCCAAGTTACTATGCGCACTCTGGATATTGGGGGCGATAAAATACTGCCTTACTTTCCCGTGG
>SCSO01000529.1 GCA_004297865.1 Legionella sp. | reverse complement strand
CAGGAAGGAGAAGGCGGCGATGTCGGCGGGGAGATCGGCCGCGGCGAGGAGAACGGTCGCGAACGCATCCAGGGCGTTCAGGAGCTGGTCGTCTTCGGCGTGTTCGAGAGTGGGCTGAGGCGGGGCCGGAGGAGGTGGTGGCCGGCCGCGGACGATCGCTTGCAGCCACTCACGGCTGAAGGCCTCGGGCTTCTCCTGCCGAGGCGCGGGGGGCGTTGAGGTCGACGTGACGGGTAGAGCCTCCCGAAGACCAGGGTCGGAGATAGCGCTGGTTGGATATGGGAAGTGCTCGGCGGCGATCGCGAAAGCGACGCCGAATCCGCGACGGCCGAGGGCCAGGTAAGCGGCCTCAAACGTGCGGGCCGAGTCTGCGACGTTGTCGATGAACACGGGCTCGCCTTGCAGCGTGGCCGCGGCTTTCGTGGGCTCGAGGCCGTGCCCGGCAAAAGATAGGGGAGGGGCGTTCTGCAGGCGCCGTAGACGGGAGCTCTCCACCGGGGCTCGTCGGGCCAGGGCCTCGACTACGCGTCCACCGACCCGTCCAGCGATGGCGGCGGCCAGGCGACGATTGACGGAGGTATCGCCCGAGGAGGAAGGGACGGGCACGAGTTCGGCGTACGGGGGGACGAGCTCGGCCATTTCGCTGGCGGCGACGCGGAGAGACTCTGGATCCGGCTCGGCCTCCTTCAGAGCATCGGCCAGGCGTCGGGTCTCAGCTTCTTCCGGGGTCAGGGGCTGCTCCCGAGGGGAGACGTAGCGGCGAGCTGCTCGGTGCTGAACCTCAGCGGGGGATTCCGAAGCACCGGGAGAAGACGTGGGGTAGGGGAGAGAGTTCATGGTAAGCGGGGTAAGCGGATGGTTTCCCAGCGGGCTTTCGGCCGAGGGCTGGCGATCGAGGTGAGGACGTCGCCGGCGATGCCGGGTGAGAGCCCGAGGCAGGGCGAGTCCAGGGAAACGGGGAAGAGGGAGGAATCCAGGGGGAGAAGAGAAGGGGATAGATTGACTCCACGTTAGCTCGCCGGCGAGACGTGTCAAGGTTTCCTGCTCTCAAGACGAAGTGAGGAAGAGAAAGGATCCGGCTTGCTGCATGAGCGCGCCTACCCACCCGCCGCCGTCCCCGGACTCCCCACTCCTCCGCCCTCCTTCGCTCCCTCTCACGTCGTTCGCCGGCCTGCTCGTTCCCGCTTACGACTCGCCTTTCGGCGGTCTCGCGCTCGCTGCGCGGCGGCTCTGCCGCATACGGGAGCTCGGCCAGAGAGGAGGGAATGGGACTTCCGGCCCGCTACAGGCTTAGAAGTGTAGCGGCCACCTCCAGGCGTCAAGGAGCCTTCGCGACCGGATCGTCTTCTCACCTCCGGCTCGAAGGCTCTCCCCGCCGAACGA
>SCSO01000270.1 GCA_004297865.1 Legionella sp. | reverse complement strand
GAGAATTGCCATCCGCGCTGATGTTGACTTCCGCTAAATTTAAACCCTGCTCAGCCATCATTTCCCGCAATTTGGGCATGGATTGATCCACTATATTACAGACATGAGTACTGTGGCTGCTAATAGTCACGGTTGCCACATTTTTCACTACTTTAATACTGATTTCAATTGGTCCTAAATCTTCAGGATGAACTTTAATCAAAGCTGATTTAACGCCTTGTTGGCTCATCCACACAATGTGTTCCGCAAATTTTTCACCCCAATGTGGACTGCCGACTTCTACAGGAATGCTTAGGGTTTTTACATCTATATTGGTTTTGCTAGCGGGTATATCCAATCCTGGATTGCTGATTATTGTTTGCAATTCATTAATAGGATTGTCAGTATCTAGGTTTACTTTTGCAATCACTTCCAAATGAGCCGGACTTAAAATGGCATTGGCGGTTATAGGCGCTGCATTAGCTACTAGGATACTATTAGGCGAAGGTTCTTCTTGCGAAGCACTAATCGGTATGTTTTTTAAATTCTGAGTTAGATTTACATTGGGATCTGCTTGCACATTCATATCCGTCTTAATCATAGTCGGAAGCTTTTCCACTATTGTTCTATCTTTCTTCTCAGTAAACAAATTCATAGCCTTTACTATCTCTTCAGGGAGGAGTTCTTGCGTGTTCTCTGAAAGATCAGTTGGCTGAATCGCTGTTTGTTCATTAGTAGCAGTCTGTGGTGGGATATAACTCTCAGAATTAATCCAGGTCATAGCAATATTGGTGTCAAGTTCTAGAGGTGCTGCTTCTGGTGTGGCTTGTAGTTGGGGATTCTCCACTTCTGCAGCATTCAATTGCTGTATAGACTCTTGAACTACATCCGTAATCGTTGGTGCCACTTCCGCCACATTACTTGTATTAATTTCGGTCACTTCTTGAGTTGCCGTCAAAACTTGTGCCATTAAAATGACAAAGGAGTTCGGATCAAGGCTAATAGGCTCATCAGAATCTTCCGCATCTATTGATGAATTGAGTAATTCTCCATCAGGAAGTTCCGTGGTAGTCAATTGAGGATCAATACTCGCAGCGGGATTTAAGATCAGGTTATTTAGCTCAATCATTTCGACGCTCCTTGTTCGATAAATTGATGAAGCAAATTTCGTACCAAAGACTATCAATGCCCAGCATTTTTCCTCTTGAGTCGAATGAAATATTCCTAAATTTACGGTATCATTTACTCTTTTGAATCCAGGAGTTCTTCTTTATGAAAGTCGGTCATGATAGTTTAGGAACCAAACGTCAATTGCAGGTAGGTGACAAAACCTATAATTATTACAGCTTGCCGGAAGCCGAAACCAAAAATTTCAAAGGGATCAGCAGACTCCCCTATTCCCTTAAAGTACTATTTGAAAACTTACTTCGCTTTGAAGATAGTAATACGGTCAAAACTGAGGACATTAAGGCTCTTGCTGATTGGTTACGAACCAAAACCTCCCAACACGAAATCGCTTTTAGACCCGCACGCGTACTGATGCAAGACTTCACCGGCGTTCCAGCCGTAGTAGATTTAGCAGCCATGCGTACCGCCATCGTCAAAATGGGCGGGAACCCTGACAAAATTTCCCCACTTTCTCCTGTTGATTTAGTCATTGACCATTCGGTTATGGTGGACAAATTTGGTACAAAGGATTCGCTACATGTCAATACTGAAATTGAAATGGAACGCAATAATGAGCGTTATGAATTCTTACGTTGGGGACAAAAAGCTTTCAATAACTTCCAAGTTGTTCCACCCGGCACCGGTATTTGCCATCAGGTTAACCTAGAGTATTTAGGCAAAACCGTTTGGCATTCAGAAGATGATGGGCAGCTTTATGCTTATCCTGATACGTTGGTAGGTACTGACTCTCACACCACCATGATTAATGGTTTGGGCGTTTTAGGTTGGGGTGTGGGTGGTATAGAAGCCGAAGCGGCGATGTTAGGCCAACCCGTTTCCATGTTAATTCCTGAGGTCATCGGCTTTAAATTATCCGGTAAATTACAAGAAGGGATTACCGCAACCGATTTAGTGTTAACCGTGACCCAAATGCTCCGTAAAAAAGGCGTGGTGGGTAAGTTTGTTGAATTTTATGGCCCAGGTCTTACAGATTTACCTTTGGCTGATCGTGCCACCATATCTAACATGGCTCCAGAATACGGTGCAACCTGTGGTTTCTTCCCTGTCGATAAAGAAACCATTAAATATTTAGAATTGACTGGTCGTGATGCTCATACTATTGCCTTAGTCGAAGCGTATGCTAAAGCGCAAGGCATGTGGTATGACAAAGATTGCGTTGATCCTATATTCACCGACAGTTTACAGTTAGATTTGGCCACAGTTGAGCCTTCTTTGGCAGGCCCTAAGAGACCTCAAGACAAAGTTAATCTCCATACTTTACCTCTTGAATTTGATGCGTTCTTAAAAGAAATAGGCAAAGACAAAGAAAAAGAGATGAGTTTTGCCGTAAAAAATCATGACTATGAAATGAAGCACGGTAACGTAGTGATTGCTGCAATTACCAGCTGCACCAATACATCCAACCCTAGCGTATTAATGGCTGCAGGTTTAGTCGCTAAAAAAGCCCTAGAAAAAGGCTTACAACGTAAACCTTGGGTTAAATCCTCTTTAGCGCCCGGCTCTAAGGTAGTCACTGATTATTTAAAACATACTGGCTTACAAACTTATTTAGATCAATTAGGTTTTAATTTAGTGGGTTATGGCTGCACCACTTGTATTGGTAACTCTGGCCCTTTACCTGATGCGATTGCACATTGCGTAACCGAAAATGATTTGGTCGTTTCCGCGGTATTATCCGGAAACCGTAATTTCGAAGGCCGCGTACATCCGCAAGTAAGAGCCAACTGGTTAGCTTCTCCACCTTTAGTGGTAGCTTATGCCTTGAGTGGTAATACAACTCAAGATTTAAGCAAAGAACCTTTAGGCCAAGATCCTGAGGGTAATGATGTTTATTTAAAAGACATTTGGCCAACCAACGCAGAAGTTGCAGCGGAAGTGAGTAAAGTCACCGGAGGCATGTTCCGCAAAGAATATGCGGAAGTATTCCTAGGGGATGAACAATGGCAAGCAATCAAGACGAGCACAGGTAAAACCTATGAGTGGAATTCTTCTTCAACTTATATTCAACACCCACCCTTCTTCGATCATTTAAAGGCTAAGCCAGAACCAATTAATCCAGTGAAACAAGCTTATATTTTAGCTTTATTTGGTGACTCAATTACTACTGATCATATTTCTCCAGCAGGTTCTATCAAAGCCAGCTCTCCAGCAGGTATTTATTTACTGTCCAAAGGAGTGGAGGAAAAAGACTTTAACTCTTATGGTTCTCGTCGGGGCAACCATGAGGTGATGATGCGTGGAACTTTTGCCAATATTCGTATTCGTAATGAAATGACTCCAGGCCAAGAAGGTGGTATCACCCGTTTTATACCTACTGGCGAAGTTATGCCCATTTACAATGCAGCGATGTTGTATCAAGCTGAGAAACACGATTTGGTCGTGATTGCAGGTAAGGAATACGGTACCGGTTCTTCACGTGATTGGGCAGCGAAAGGAACTAACCTCTTAGGCGTAAAAGCAGTCATTACCGAAAGCTTTGAACGCATTCACCGTTCCAACCTAATTGGTATGGGGGTTCTTCCTTTACAGTTTATCGATGGCATGACTCGTCATACCTTAAGCTTAGATGGTAGTGAACGTATCAGTATTGACATATCCGATAGCTTAAAACCAAGTGCTATGGTGAAAGTCACTATACAAAGAGCGAATGGAATCAATGATGAAATCCAAGCACTTTGTCGTATTGATACTGCTGATGAATTGAACTACTACAAAAATGGCGGGATATTACAATACGTATTACGTAATCTCTGCGCTTAAATTTGGTCATTCCCGCGCAGGCGGGAATCCTCTTTTGTAGGTTGGGTCAAGACCCAACAAAAAATCTTGAACAAAAATGAAATGGTTATGTTGGGTCAAGACCCAACCTACAAAATTAAAGTAGTACAATGCCACTGAGACATTATGCAAATTAAACAGCCAGCATTAGCACAACAGTTAAAGAAAAGGATATCGCCGCTTTATGTGTTGATCGGGCAAGATAATTTTTTGATTGAAGAAGCCTTACATCAGATTAAAGCTGCAATCAAAGCCGCACATGATAGTGAAGAAAAGCTGTTATCCCTGCAAAGTCCAGAGGACTGGAATAACCTCATTGAAGAAGCTAATAGCTACTCTTTATTCTCTGAAACCACTCTTTTAAACTGTGTTTATGATAAAAAAACCCTAGAAGCTTCCGGAAAAAAAGCATTGACCGATTATTTAAATGCGATTAATTCCCGTTGTTTTCTCATTATACGAGCACCTAATATTCCAGCCAAACAATGGACCTGGCTCAACACTCATGAACAAGTCACTGTCGTGGTCGCTTATCCCTTTAATGCCGATGCAATGAAAACATGGATCAGTTTGCAATTACAAAAGCATGGGTTACGTTTTGAAGCCAACATTCCAGATCTAATTCATCACTACACTCAAGGTAACATGTTAGCCTGTGCTCAGGCCATTGAAAAAATGAGCTTAACCTGTACTGCTGATAGTCCTATTACTTCCCAGCAGGCGTTAGAGCATCTTCATGATCAATGCGAGCATTCCGTTTTTGAATTAGCAGAGGCTTGTTTATTAGGACAAGCCGATAAAGCCATCCATATCCTAAGACAAGCTGCTAATAATAAAACTGAAGCCACTTTAGTCTTATGGATGCTTGCCCAAGAAATACGTGTGCTTTCCCAATTATCGCATTCCCTCAAACGTATGGATTTCTCAACTGCAGCGAATCAACTTAAAATTTGGCCGCAACGAAATACTTTTTATCAACGCGCATTAAAGCGTTGCAACCCCCAGGTATTATCCTCATTACTGCACTATTGCTTGAGCATTGATGAGCGCATTAAATCTAGTTTTAATACTCAGGTATGGAATTCTTTAGAAAATCTTGCCCTGTCACTTTGTTTAGGGACTTTAATAGGTGATACATGCGCAGCATAGCAATTTTTGGTGGAACTTTTGATCCCGTGCATAATGGTCATATCCAAACCAGCATCACTATTCAAAGCCAATTTCATTTTGACCAGTTTTATTTTCTTCCTTGTAAAATACCTATTATTAAACCTGCAGCTCAAGCCAACAGTGATCATCGTATCGCCATGTTACAATTAGCTGCTCCATTAGTGCCCAACGCTCAAATTGATTTACGAGAAATTACCCGCGATACTCCTTCTTACATGGTCGAAACCTTACAAAGTTTTAGGCAAGAGTATCCAAATGCTGCATTAACTCTCATCATCGGTTATGATGCCCTCCTTTCCTTGCCTGAGTGGTATCAATGGGAAAAAATCCTAGGACTAGCTAATCTGCTGGTAATTAACCGCCAACAATTTGCAGCAGAGCCTGTTCCTGAAGTGATCCATACGCTTTTAACTCAGCATTTAAAAGATAGCCAGCAAGATTTATTACAAAGCCTCGCTGGGAAAATAGTTTTATTTGATGCAGGTAATTATCCTATTTCTTCAACTGAAATTAGACAATTACTATCTGAAGGAAAAAAGGTTGATCATAAACTCCCTAAAGCAGTTATGAATTACATTAGGGAGTGGGGATTGTTTCAATAAGATGTTCCGTTTTATCCACTGCCTTTACTTGTTTAACAAACTCCGGCATCTGTCCATATAACCACGCGACTAAAGGATCAAAACGTGCATAAAGCTGAGAACTTTGTGAGTATTTTTCATAAGGCAAAGAAGTCATTTTAACCGCAACCATCAATAAGGCCACGATAAAGACTCCCCGAACAAAACCAAATCCCATACCTAAAGTTCTATCCGTACCACTAAGTCCCGCGCGTTTAAGAATAAAACTTAACATGGCATTGATCACCCCACCTGCAAGTAAGGTAGCAAAAAGAATAATGACAAAAGCTACCGCTGTGCGAGCAGACTTCTCTTGGATATAGGATTGTAACCAGGGATCTAAGCTCTGAGAATAATGGTATCCTAACCAAATGGCTAGGATCCACACGCATAAAGCAACAAGCTCTTTGACAAAGCCTCTAAATAAACCGGTTAGAACTGATAAACCGATAATAGTGATAATGCCTAAGTCAACCCATTGCAATTGCATATTAACTCACCTTGGTATTCACCACAAAACCATTCAACTGCAGTGCATTGGCTAATTGTGATTTCATTTTAAGGGCATCATTTTTATTAGGGGAATGTCCAGCATAAACCTTATAAACTGGGCCATTACGACTAATCGTTTTAATATAGTTTGCTTTATAACCTTTGCTATGTAAACGATTGACTAAAGCTTGAGCATTAGCCACTTGCGAGAACGAAGCCAACTGTACCGCATAAACTTCTTTATAGGAGAGAGCCTTAGGCGCAATTGGTCTTTTAATTGCAGCTTTTGCAATTTGCGTTGCAGCGGCTTTAGGTTTCGCTACCGCAATAGTAGTAGAGTCTTTTTGAGATTTATTAGTGGCTGCTACAGTGATTGCTTTATCTACAGTAGCTTTTGCTGATTCCGCTAAGGCTAGTTTTACAGGTTCTTTTTTATTATCAGGTACTGAATGTGCAACTAAAGTTTCTTTTGGGCCTTTAGAGCCTATCACTTGATCTGATTTTATGGTTTCTGCTCGAACCAAATCTGGTAACTGCTTATCTTCAGCAACGGCAGGGACATTGACTCGGGCCACCTTAATTGTTTTAAAAGTTTCATTTTCATCAGTCATAGTCACATGAGGAACAACAGGCTTAGGAGGCAATTTAACATTCACACTGAAATTGCTCTCATTACGCTGACTGGATTTTTTCATAATTGCAGGAGCAAAAATAGCACCTAAAGAAACGATCACAGCTAAACCGATTAACCGGTGTTTTAATTTTTCATCCATTACCAGTTTCATTGTGTCTCCTGTTCGAAGAGGTTATGTTGGGCAGCCATGACTTGACCAACGGTGTAAAATGACCCAAAAACCACTATAAGATCACCCAAATTGGCTTGTTCTAATGCAGTTTCAAAGGCAACCAACGGGCTAGTATAACAAACATCCAAAAATATTTCTGCATCTTGGAATTTTGCCAGCAAATCTGTAGAAGATGTAGCCCTTTTTGTATCTAATTGTGCAGGATACCAGTGATCAATACAATCCTTTAGCGGGCTGATAATGCCTAAAAGATCTTTATCTTTCAATGCAGAGAATACTCCATGAACGGTAGTCTTTTGATCTCTTTTTTTCAGTGTTGCTGCCAATAGCTCCGCCGATTGTGGATTATGGGATACATCATAAAGTACTTCCACATTTCCTTTTACCCATTGTAAACGGCCAGGGATAAAGATTTTCTGCATGGCGAGAGCTAATTGCTCTTGTGAAATAGGTAATATGGAATGAAATAAGGTTGTTGCCAATATCGCCATGGCTGCGGATTTCAGCTGGATTTGAGGCTTAGGTAACGTTTGGGAAAGTCCTATCCCTTTTATTTCCCAATGCTCGGCGTATTCATTAAAGGAATAATCTTGACCGTAATAATAGCCCTTAATCTCTAAACGATTAGCCGCTTCCGCTATAGTAGCTGGTGGATGTAAGTCGCCATAGATGAAGGGATTCCCTTCTCGCATGATTCCAGCTTTTTCAAAGGCTATGGCTTCAAGTGATTCCCCTAAATAATCTTGATGGTCTAAAGCAACTGTAGTAATTATTGCTAAATCAGCATCGATAATATTAGTGGCATCTAAACGTCCCCCTATCCCTACTTCGAGAATCATAATATCTAAAGGATGTTGATGAAAAAGCCATAAAGCAGCTAAAGTAGCCATTTCAAAATAAGTAAGCACAATGTCTCCACGTGCTTCTTCTATATAACGGAAGGCTAAACAAATAGCATCATCAGAAACTGGGCACCTATTTAACCGTATACGTTCATTAAAACGAATAAGATGAGGAGAAGTATAAGTCCCTACTTGGTAGCCTGCAGTATGATATAAAGTTTCTAAAGCCGCTACGGTGGAGCCTTTGCCATTAGTGCCGGTGACAGTAATGACCTTGCACTCAGGGTTAAGTAAGGATAATTTTTGAGCTACCTCACGAATACGAGTTAAACCTAATTGAATTTCTTGCGTATTTCTCGATTCAATAATAGATAGCCATTGGTTTAAATCCCAATCACTCCATAGTTTGCGCAAACAAATCCTCCACGCCACGATGAGTTAGTTTTGAAATGAGTTCGGCTACCGTAGTCCGTAAATGTTTGCGTTCTACAATCATATCGATATGGCCATGCTCCAGAAGGAATTCGCTTTTTTGAAAGCCCTCAGGCAAGGTTTGCCTAACTGTTTGTTCGATGACGCGCGGGCCAGCAAAGCCAATTAAGGCATTAGGCTCAGCAATAATAACATCGCCTAAGCTACCAAAGCTCGCGGAAACCCCACCCATGGTTGGATCCGTCAAAACAACAATAAAAGGTAAACCTGTTTCAGCAAATTTAGCTAGAGCTGCTGAAGTTTTGGCCATTTGCATCAAGGAAAATAAACCTTCTTGCATGCGTGCGCCACCACTGGCAGTAAAACAGATATAAGATCTTCTTTCTTTGGTTGCTACTTGAATCGCTCTAACGAATTTATCGCCAACAGTCGCCCCCATTGAGCCGCCCATAAAATTAAACTCGAAGGAACCTACTATGACCGGCTGATGCTCTAAACTCCCTTTAACCACCACAAAAGCCTCTTTTTCTCCAGTAGCCTTTTGCGCCTGAGAAATACGGTCTTTGTATTTTTTAGAGTCGCGGAATTTCAGTCTATCAATAGGTTCAAGCAGCGGAGCAATCTCTTCTTGATTGGCTTCATCAAGAAACTGGGCAATACGCTCACGTGCTGAAATACGATGATGGTGGTTACAGGCAGGGCAAACCATGAGATTTTTGGCTAATTCCGTACTATAAAGTACTTCATTGCAACCAACACATTTAATCCAAAGCCCTTCAGGGACACCCTTTTTTTGCTTGGTTTCTGTTCTGATCCTTGATGGTAATAGTTTTTTAAACCAGCTCATAAAATAGAACCTTTATAGAATGTAACTGAGTATTATACAAGTTGATGTCCTGCGACGGAAGAGGGTCTTAAATGCGGCTTTTATATTAAATGTAGCCCGCATTAGCGCATGCGTAATGCGGGAATCGACTCCAAAGGCACATTTTCCTGCATTACGCTGTGCTAATGCAAGCTACCCGCTACATTTACACTTCCACACAAAACAAACAATCTGTTTAAATATTCCCTTCAATATCCTTATGTTAGTAAAAAACTTACTTGAAATTGCTAAAGTTTTCAACAATTGCTCCGATAACTGTAACGGGTACGGTAAATGCCCATAGAAAAATACGGACTTTACTGCACAAGGAATATCCCAATAAAGGGATTAATAAGTGAGGAGATACTTAAAATGGCACAAGCAATTAATACAAACGTACCGTCGTTGATTGCCCAAAGAAACTTGGGTGTATCAGGTAAATATATGTCTCAAGCAATTCAACGTTTGTCTTCTGGTTTAAGAATTAACAGCGCGAAAGACGATGCTGCAGGTCTAGCAATTTCTGAGCGTATGACTTCACAAATCAGAGGTATGAACCAAGCTGTTAGAAACGCGAATGACGGTATTTCTCTTGCACAGGTTGCAGAGGGTGCCATGCAAGAATCTACTAACATTCTTCAACGTATGCGTGAGCTAGCTATTCAGTCTGCTAACTCTACTAACAACAGCACAGACCGTCAATCAATCCAAGCTGAGGTAACTCAACTTAAGAATGAGTTAGATCGTATTTCTTCTAACACTCAATTTAACGGTCAACGTGTACTTGATGGTTCTTTCTCAGGTGCTAGTTTCCAAGTAGGTGCTAACTCTAACCAAACTATCAGCTTCACAATTGGTAGCGTTAAAGCTTCAGCTATCGGTGGAGTTGCAACTTCAACTGGTTCTGTTGTAAGTGCTGCTGCTTCAACTGACATTACGGTTGCTTTAGGTGGCGGATCTGCTACTACTATCAACTCATCAGCTGGTTTTACTGGTGCTTATAACGGCCAAGACGCTACTTCTGCTTATGCAAAAGCAGCTGCTCTGAATGATGCGGGTGTAGCTGGTTTATCAGTAACTGCTTCTACTACTGGTTCACAAGCTGTGGGTGCTATCGGTGGTACTGCTGCAGATACTTATAACTTAACTATCAATGGTGTAGCAATATTTACTGGTGAAGACGTTGCTACTGCTATGTCTAACTCTACTTTACGTGATGCAATCAACGGTGTAAGCGACCAAACTGGCGTTATTGCTAGCTTAAACGGTGGTACTATGACTCTGACTGCTGCTGATGGTCGTAACATCACTGTAACTGAGAGTGGTACAGGCTTCACTGCTGGTACCGATGGTCTAACTGTTACTGGTGGTAACTTCGCATCAGTTCGCAGAGGAACTTTAACTGCTACTGCTCCTGATACTATCAACATTGGTGGTACTGTTGCTACTATCGGTCTTGGTTCAGCTATCGCTAAAGACTCTTTAGGTATAGATACTGTTGACGTAAGTACTATAAATGGCGCTCAAACTGCAATCATGAGAATTGACGCGGCTTTAGGTACTGTAAGTACTAACCGAGCTGGAATGGGGGCTTTACAAAACCGTTTCGAGTCTACTATCTCTAACTTGCAAAACGTTTCTGACAACTTATCAGCTGCTCG
>SCSO01000269.1 GCA_004297865.1 Legionella sp. | reverse complement strand
CTAACATTTGACTGTCGAAAGGAACACCTGAGGCAACATAAGCCATAGGAATGCCCATAGAAAAAGCCAAACCTAAAACCATTTGTGGGGCATTGATGAATCGTTTACAAAATGGATACACAAAGGTGATAGCTAATGCCAGAATAGCCCAGAAAAAGCACTGTGAAGGTAATAGCATTAACACCATTAAAGCCGCACACAGTAGACAAAAAAGTACAGCAATGGCCTCAAATAAGTGGATTTCTCCAGAAGTCAGTGGACGGTTTTGGGTTCGCATTACATGTTTATCTACATTGCGATCTGCGATATCGTTCATCACGCAACCTGCTGCGCGCATGAAAACGGTGCCCATAAAAAATAAGAATAATAAGCGCAAAGAAGGCATGCCCTTATTAGCAAACCATAAGGCCCATGCTGTAGGAAACCATAATAATAAGGTACCCACAGGCTTGTCAAAGCGCATTAAGCGCCAATAAGCATTCCATTTCATTAGGCTATTTGCTCCAACTCAGGTAATAAAAGCTCTAAGAGATAAAAAGGTCCTAAACCTGTATAAAGATAATCTGCAAAACGGACCCAGATAGTTCCATTTAGCTGTTCAAGGTGTTTTTTTATCCAATAAAACTCAAGACATTTAGCATTGATTGCATAAGTACGCAGGCCTTGGCGCTCTACTTCTGGATTATCAAAAATAAGATTTTTAATGGATTCTTTTTGCAAGCGATTGAAAAAGTGTGGATTTAAATTGTAACTCGCTTGTGGGATAAGGGTTCGAGCATACCAATATTCTTTTCCATGACTACGCATCATGATTTCCCGCTGAAAGATTTGTGAGTCGGTTATTTTTAAAACATGTCGCTCCCACCAGCTGGGAATAACCCAGTTTTGCGATAAAAGCTCTAATTCAGCTGAACCATTCAGTTTTTCTAATCTATCAGTCAGCGATAATTCATAATTGACCCACGAAATAAGTCCTTTGGGCTCCTCCTCATCGAGGCTTAAAATGGGCTGTGTGTGTATCTGCATGGTGTTTTATTTAAGTTCTGCTAGACCTGGTAGGATACATTATATGAAAGGTTGGGTCGAGATCTGAAGTTTTTTAAAATGTAGTCTAGTCGTAATACAGGAGTATGCCTAGCAGTTGTAGGTTGGGTCGTGACCCAACATAAGGATCTTGAGTGAAGATGAAATGGTATTGTTGGGTCTAGACCCAACCTACTACTAATTGCCTTTGGTTAGTTTGTCCTGTATTACGACTTCGTCTAATACAGGCTACGGGCTTTCTCTTAATCTTCCTAATTTATTCAAAACTAAGACCCACTCTTCCCTTCCATTTTTTCGCGATAAAATAAAACGCCCATTACTCATAGCCTGGAGTGGATGGCTGGATAATTGGATCTGTTGCTCTCCATGAATCCCAGTCCAACGCAATTGCCAGCTTGGATGATTCCATTGCCATTGATACAGTATAATATTCCCACTTTTTAAGACCATTCCCTTAGCCCAGTTCCGATCAGTGCTAAGTGCCTCCAGCAAGACTTTATTCCCCCTATTTAGGGCCTGCAACTTCGCATAATGCATTGCGGCCTTTAATTCATCTCTAAGGCGTAAAGCTTCATTTTTTTGGTACAACTCAGAAGAAGAGCTCGCACTTAAAATTGTAATTAAAACAAACAAAAATAAAGTGATGACTAATTCAATCAGTGCAAATCCTCGTTCTTTCATGAAGCCTTTTTAGCGAGAATTTGCACATTGATAAATTGTAGATCTTTCAATAAAACCTTTTTTTGTAACGGGAACTGCAGAAGAAATTCGGGAGAGTAAGTGCTAACTATATGACAATTTAGATTTAATGGCTCTAATTCTTTAGCTTGAAAACCTAAAGATAAAATCATCCAAGGATTTTTATTTTTAAGTTGCGATGACAAATCATTATCTTGAATGTGTACCACCTCTAACTCATCTTCACCCAGTTGAATCAGACTAAGAAAACGTTTAGTTAAAGCTTGTGCTTTAGCACTAATACGCGAGCTCATTAGCACAATAAGCTTGTTAGAAATAATTGGCGTAGCACTAACCCAAGGCCTAATACCCATCTGTTGTAAATAATATAGTTTTCGCTGATCGTACATAAGCTCAAATTCAAATAAAAAAAGATTATAACAATTCCAATAATTAAATCATTAAGAATGTTCCGCGGATTGTTTAATTCCATTGTTCAATTCATTAAATGAACTTTCAATGGTTCCTCTTAAAAAGCAATTAGTAAAAAAGCCAACCAATCCAGGAACTCTAAGTGCAATATAAGAATTAGTACTTTGACCATCTTCACTAGGTTCTAATACTTGAAAACGTTCAGTAGTACCCAAACCCAATGGTAAAACTCGTTTCCAGCCAATTATTTTTTTGGAATCATTAACAGCACAAATACGCTCATAAGATTGCGGGATGAATTTACCTATTAATTTATCTTTGAATATCTTAAAGGAAATACTAGCATTGACTTCAACCGGCCCGTTCACGTGCGCCCAAATTGCTCCCTGTGAATGTTGATAATAGGTATTCGGATCTCTGACATCGAACCAAACTTTCTCAGGACTGGCATTAATGACTAAGGGTTTAGCTTGAAAGATATAGCCAGGGTTCTTTTTTTCCCAGGGCATATGATCTGCACTAGAGAGCTTATCAAAAAACCTTTGCGTTTTTGCCATTGTTTCCTCCATGATAGGCTAGCAGGACTTAATCACCCTTATGGTGAAAATAGGCTGCCAAGGCTACTGCAATTCGCTTGGGTGATAAAATGGCAGCATACACAGTCAATTTATTTCTAAACCCTGGGATAATAAATAACTTTTTCTTCATCAATCCTTTATAGGCGATTTGCGCTACTTTTTCAGAATCCATCATTCCGGTCAAACCCTTACTAATCCGTGAATTTTCCATTCCTGCACTATGGAAAAACTCAGTGCGCGTTGGTCCAGGACATAAAATAGATAATGAAACATTTGCATCCTTTATTTCATAGGCAATGGCTTGGGAAAGAGAGGAAACATAAGCCTTAGAGGCATAATAAGCAGCCATCATAGGACCTGGTAAAAAAGCAGCGGTGGAACTAACTTGTAAAATGCTGCCTTCATTGCGCCCTAGAAAATCATTGAGGTATAGGCGGGTGAGTTCGCTTAGAGAGATCATATTAACTTGCATTAAATCTTGTAATTTGGTGACATCCATTTCCGCATAAGTGCCCATATATCCAATGCCTGCATTGTTAACCAAACATTTTACCCAAATGCCTCGATTTTGTACGGCATGATATAAAGTGAAAGCACTACCCGGTTTGCTTAAATCAGCGACTATATAATCTACCTTCACCTGATATTGTTCATTGAGTTGATAGGCCAATTCTTTTAGGCGTTGCTCATCTCGAGCAACTAATAATAAATCATGGCCTTGACGCGCAAATTCAAGCCCAAGGGCTAAACCAATTCCTTTCGTTGCTCCCGTTATTAGCGTCGTCATGATGATCTTGAACTCCCTGTTCAGATGTTTTTTGGAGATTAAGTACCGTTCTAAGTTTCTCAAAAAGAGTCTTCGGCTGAAGAGTCTTTTTATCAGCAATAATGGTTAAGAACTGATTTATTTGAGCTGAAGATAAATCCCAAACTTGATAAAAGTCGGGATGATTAAGTTCTTTGCACTCTCTTAAGAAATTTAATATCAGATTTAGATTAGCATAAGCATCGCGACTTTGTGAATATTTAAGTTTTTCCGCCAATTGAATAAAGACATGCAATACAAGGTGCACTTCGCCTTCAAAGTTCTTAAAGAATTTCAGGAATCCAAAAGGGTTATTTAAATGCATTTGATGACGGCCCTGGTCATATATTGCTTTATCAGAATCTAAATAAACAAAGTCTGTAGAAAAATGTAAAAAAATGGGATAAAGAGCCAAGAGGAAATTATGATTCTCATTAGGAGCATTGCACGCCCTATTACCAAAAAAAGTCGGGGCATTGTTGGCTTGGCTCTCCGCGTGTTGAACATTTTTTTCCGGGAAACGTTCAACGAAATAAAGATCTCTTAAATACATGACTTGTCGAATCAAGGCCTCTTTAGTCGGCGACTTTAGGTCATTATTCTGAACGATTAAGTCTTTTACTACGTCAAACCACTCTCTATTACCGCGATAACAACAATACGTTAATAAATCAACTAAAGAACTAAATGTAGAAAACATAAGCTCTCTACTTTCAATACTATCGTCGATACAAGACTTCCCGAAACGAGACTCAATAAATTTTTTAGCGGAGTCATAACCATTCAACAACATTTGTGCACGTGTCTCTTGGGTAACAGAAAAAGAAGAAGAGGTGACTTCGCCTACATCGATAATGATGGATTGCATTGCATATTTGCGTAATTTAGTACGATCATCCACCCAACTACTGACTGGATCACTGACTCCAGTGATTAAGCTATAAAACCAATTTTCTAAAAACCCCTCCTGGTACACTCTTTCTTGAATTCTATCAATGGTGTTTCTTTCAGTACCATTATCAAATTGTACCGCTAATACCTTTAGACTATTACCATCTTCTGATTCTAAAAGAGTACTATGATCATCGCGGTAATGCTCTGTAGGAAAGTTACTAAGAATACCTCCATCACCTAGCTCTTCCCCATCGAGAACCGTTGCACGGTATAGAATAGGGAAACTGGCAGAAATTTTAACCGCTTCACTCACTTCCATATTCGGAGTTCTTTCTAAGGAAAAATAAGTGGTTTTTCTTGCCTTTTTACGGGTAGCAGTGACAACTAACTCCTTTCCTAGGCCTGAATTAGGGCATTTCTGACGCAATTCCTCGAGCATTGCAAAGGTAATTTTTCCACAAGGATAGGGTAAATTGTTTTCCGTCGTGATCTGCTTTACTTTGCGCGCAATAATAAAATCAAGTGCTGTCTTTAAAGAATGAGAGTCAGACAATCCTTGAATATCAATGTCAAAGTACATCAAATCTTCTTTTTTTAATTTGATGAAAAAATCATTAATTTCATCCGAAGAAAAACCGAGGTAACAGAGCAAAGCCATAATGGCGCCAGCAGAGCTTCCTGCGAACCGCTCAGGTTTAATATGATACTCATTAAGCGCTTTCCAGACGCCAACATGGGCAAAAATTTTCGCACCGCCACCACAAAACACTAGGTTCTCAATCAGGGGCTTTCTTTCTTGAACCAAAATATCGCCAGTCAAAGTACGTTGAAGGATTTGTACTTCTGCGTTGGCATACAATAAATTAGTGATGGGTTTTCGAATGAGTTGTTGAATAAGTTGTCGCTGTTTGGCATTAGCTGTTGAGTAATTATGAGTGCAAGTGGCTTCTAATTGAAAATAAGCATCATCATTAGTCGTTGTTTTTTTTATTAAAGTCAGTTTTCGCTCAGCTACGTCTGCATAAAATAGTTTTTTATTATATAAAAGGATTGCATTTGTCTCTTTTATCAAAGGCAGTAAATCATCAAAAGAATTTTTTTGTGGGTCAGTTTGAAGTTCAAGCAATCCATAGTGTGTCTGTTGCTCTTTAGAGTCTTCAGAAACGTCATCACTTGTAGGACTAATAAAAAATGAAAGGATCCAATACCATAATCTTATATACCAAGGCGGAGTGGTATTGAAAAAATGGGTTTTACGATACGCTTTCATGTCTTGAGCACGACTAAGCTCAGCGGCTTTATCAGGGATAAAAATAGACTGTGGATGATTTTTTTGGCATAAATCCGCAATATTAACTTGACGTCCGTAATTATCTGATACTAATTGCTCAACCAGGTGATCAGTTAAATACACCCGCTTAGTATTTCCTTGTTCAGGATCTTCAGGTTCACCATATTTTTCCCCTGAATCTGGTACCATATGTTGATCAAAGCCAATAATAGTTCCATTTTTACCATGAACCATTTCTATACCGTTTAATTGGTATTGCAGTGATAAACTAAGATCATTCACTTTCCAATAATCGGAATGATAGCCTTTAAACCAATATCTAATCCGACGGAA